>JALVES010000141.1 GCA_027030635.1 Saprospiraceae bacterium
TGTGGAGCACGAAATCTGGGAGCGCATCGCTGCCAACGAACGCAACTTGCTCAAGCGGAGCTATCTCGAAGTGCTTGCCCGCCGCCTGAAAGCCTACGAGCTGGAACAGCTCCATCGTGCCGATATGCTGTTGCCCATTTCCGGCCGCGACCTCCTGCGTTTCAAAGAGCTGGGGTATGAGGGGCCCGTTATGATGCTGCCCATCGGCCTGGAGCTCGAGGCTTATCAGCCCGATTACGACTCCTTTGAGCGTCCTGCATCCATCTCTTTTATAGGCTCCTTAGACTGGCTTCCCAATCTTGAAGGTCTGGAGTGGTTTCTCAGGGAAGTGTGGCCGGAAGTGCAGAGGAAAAACCCCTCTTTCACGCTTCACGTGGCCGGCCGGCACATGCCCGCCCATCTGAAGCGCCGCCAGTTGCCGGGTGTCCGTTGGCATGGCGAAGTCGAAGATGCCCGCGCCTTCATCAACGCCCACAGCCTGATGGTGGTGCCGCTCTTTTCGGGCAGCGGCATGAGGGTGAAAATCCTCGAAGGCATGGCCCTGGGTAAGGTGGTTTTGACGACCACCATGGGCCTCGAAGGCATCTTGGCGCAAAACGGCCAGGAAGTGCTGGTGGCAGATTCTGCCAAAGCTTTTGTGCAGGCCATAGAGTTTTGTCTGAATCATCCCCGCCAAATGCTGGAAATTGGCCATAAGGCGCGTACCTTTGCACTGCAACACTTCGACAGCAAGAGCATGGCGAAAGCCCTGTTGAAAACCGTGTCGAAGGAAGTTGTGCAACCGCTTGTATGAAATCGCCTTTTCGTGAATGGAAGCCTTGTTTTTTTGATCTTATTTTGGTTGGGCATTGTCGCCACGCTTTACTCCTACGTGCTGTATCCGGCGCTCATAGACCTGCTGGCCCGCGACAAGCGCTTTTGGCCCGAGCACTGGCCCAAAGGGCGCCCCTTGCCGCGCGTAACCGTCCTCATGGCCGTCCACAACGAAGAGGCCGTCTTGCCCGACAAGTTTGTCCGCCTCGATGAGTTGGATTATCCCCCTGAGCTGCTGCACATTTACATCGGCTCGGATGCTTCTACAGATGCCACCAATGCGCTCTCAGAGGCTTATGCCGCAGGGAGGAGCCGGGTGCGGTTTTTTGCCTTTCGGCAAAGGAGGGGCAAGGCTTCGATTTTAAACGATTTGGCGAAAGCCGCCATAGCAGAGTGCCCTGCGGGGCCACAACACATCTTCCTCATTACCGACGCCAACGTCATGCCCGAGCCCAATGCCGTGCGCGAATTGGTGGCGACTTATGCCCATCCGGAGATTGGTTTGGCGGAAGCCCGCCTCATTCCCCTCGGCCGGCGCTATGACGGCATTTCGCGTTCGGAGCGGGAGTACATACGCAGGGAAGCGCGCCTGAAGTATCGCGAAGGGCTGCTCGGCGGCGTCATGGCCGGCCCCTTTGGCGGTTGGTACAGCCTGCGAAGCGATTTTTTCTGTCCCATTCCTTCGCATCATCTGGTGGACGATTTTTATCTCGCCATGTGTGTGTTCGAGCGCGGCGGTAAGGCTGTCGCCAATTTGGATGCACGGGTTTACGAGACCGTTTCTCACGAGATAGGCGAGGAGTTTAAGCGCAAGCTGCGCATCGGTGCGGGCAATTACCAAAACCTCTTTCGCTTTTGGCGGATGTGGTTTCCGCCTTTCAACCTGCGGGCCTGGGTGTTGTTTTCTCACAAGGTGCTGCGCTGGTTGATACCCCTTTTATGGTTGTTGTCTTTTGCCTCTGCCGGGGTTTTGTGGTGGATGGGCATGAGTCTGTACGGCTGGGCTGCTTTGGGCATGTTGCTGCTCCTCGCAGGCCTCCCTTTGCTGGATATGCTTTTGAACGCTCTGGGGATTCACGTGTTGCTATTGCGTAATGTGCATTATTTCACCGCCATGAATGCGGCTCTGTTGCTGGGTTTTTTGCGTTACCTTCGCGGCATCAAACAGGGTGTTTGGCAGCCAACCAAAAGAATATGAATAAGCCGGTAAACCACATGGAAGAAGAGACCATCAAGTTGAATACCATTGAAGAAGCGCTCGAAGACCTTCGGGCCGGAAAGGTCATCATCGTCGTGGATGACGAAGAGCGCGAAAACGAAGGCGATTTTGTCTGTGCAGCCGATTTGGTAACGCCCGAGATTGTCAACTTCATGGCCACGCACGGGCGGGGGCTGATTTGCATGCCCCTCGAAGAGCAGCGGGCCCGGGAGCTGGGCTTTAAGCGCATGGTAGATGACAACACGGCTCTGCACGAGACGGCCTTTACCGTTTCGGTGGACTACAAATTGGAGGGCTGCACCACCGGCATCTCCACTTACGACCGTGCCACCTGCATCCGCGCCGTAACCAGGCCGGAGAGCAGGGCAGAGCACTTTGCACGCCCGGGGCACATCTTCCCCCTCATGGCCAAGCCCGGAGGCGTTTTGCGCCGCACCGGACATACCGAAGCTGCCGTAGATTTGATGCGCCTCGCAGGGCTTTATCCCGCCGGCGTCCTGGTCGAAATCCTCAATCCGGATGGCAGCATGGCACGCCTGCCCCAGTTGATGGAAATTGCCCGCAGGCACGGGCTCAAAATCATCAGCATAGCCGATTTGGTGGCCTACCGCATGAAAAACGAACGCCTCGTTACGCAGGAATTGAGCGGGGAGGTAGATACGCCTTTCGGCAAATTTGAGCTCTTGCTGTACTCCCAAAAGCTCAACGGAGACCTGCACTTCGCCCTGCGCCTCGGCAGTTGGAGCGAAGAAGAAGCCGTACCGGTACGGGTAGAATCTTCACCCACAGCGCGAAACCCCGTGCTGTCTATGCTCAACGGTGCCGACTACCGCATGAGGGAAAGCCTGAGACGCATAGCTGAAGAGGGCAGGGGAGTCTATCTCTTCATCCAACAAAGCGAAAAAAAAGTGGATGTGCTGGAATGTGCCCGCCGCTTTCTGGAGAAGAGCGAAGAGAAAGAACACCCGCCTCAACAGCCTGCACCCTACGAACATGCCCAGCGCGATTTGGGCATAGGCGCCCAGATTTTGCGCAGCCTCGGCCTGCGAAAAATGCGCCTGCTCACCACCGACCCCACCCGCCGCCGCCTCGGCCTCGAAGGCTATGGACTGGAAATCGTGGAGTGTATAGAAATCCCCGAGCGGGGCGTTTTGTAAGCCAATCCCACACCTATGAAAAGAATCATCTTACTCACCCTCCTCGTCCTGCTTGCCGGATTTGGCATCTGGGGCTATCAGAAGTACAGAGATTACCTCCGGCCGAATGTGCCCCGCGAGTTGAAAGACCACATCCTGCTCATCCCCACGGGCAGCACCTTTGAAGAAGTGCGCGATCGGCTGTACGAAGAAGGCTTCCTTCTCGACACAGCTTCCTTCAGGCGCGTGGCCGAAAAGCTGAAGTACAAGCGAAAAACCATGCGTGCCGGCCGCTTTGAAATTCAACCCGGCTGGACCAACCTGGAGCTGGTGCGCCATCTGCGCAACGGAAAACAAAGCCCGGTAAACGTCGTCATCACCGCCGAGGCCCGCCTGCCGGAGGATGTGGCCGCCAAAGCAGCCTCCTTCATAGAGCCCACCGCCGAAGAAATGAAGCAGGCCTTTGAAAACGACTCCCTCATCAAAGCCCTCGGCTTCAAACCGGAGACCTTCATCAGCCTTTTCATCCCCAATACCTACGAGTTCTTTTGGAACACCTCCCCCGAAGCCTTTTTGCAACGCATGAAAAAGGAGCACGACCGCTTCTGGAAAATGAACGACCGCCTTGGCAAAGCCCGCAAACTCGGCCTCACCCCCGAAGAGGTCTATACCCTGGCCTCCATCGTAGAGCGCGAAACCAACCGCAACGAAGAAAAAAAACGCATCGCCGGCGTCTATCTCAACCGCCTGAAAAAAGGCATCAAACTCCAGGCCGACCCCACCGCCGTCTTCGCCCGCCGCGACTTCACCACCTCCCGCGTAACCGATTACCACACCAAATACGATTCCCCCTACAACACCTATATGTACGAAGGCCTCCCCCCGGGCCCCATCAGCATGGCCTCCATAGCCAGCATAGATGCCGTGCTCAATCCCGAAAAACACGACTACATCTTCTTCTGCGCCAAAGGCGATGGCAGCGGCCTGCACAACTTCGCCAAAACCCTCAGAGGACACAATAAGAACATCCGCATTTATAAGAGGAATTTGCGGGGGAGGTAGGTTGTCGGTTGTCTGTTGTCGGTTGTCTGTTGTCGGTTAACGAAACTATAGGATCGGGGTGCTGACGTAAGGAAGACCCCCGAGCCGGCCTGAGTACCTGTTGTCTGTTGTGTTGGTTTGTTGTTTATTGTGTATCGTTTATCGTGTATTGTTTATCGTGTATCGTTGATTTATTGTTTAGTGGTTTTGTGTGATGAACGTAAGCAGCTTGGTCCAGAATAAAAAATCTGTGAAATCCGGTAATCCGTGTAATCTGTGATTCTGACGATGAACGTGATGAGCGTAACGAGCGTAACGAGCGTAACGAACGTAACGAACGTAACGAACGTAACAAACGTGATGAACGTGATGAATGGGATGAATGGAATTTGGGGAACTCACCACGGGGGCACGGGGTTCACGGAGGGTTCATTCTCCATTCTCAATTTTCAATTCTCCATTCTCCATTCTCCATTCTCAATTTTCAATTTTCCATTCTATGAACCACTATTCTGAAATCTCATTTTATGATGAGTATGGTGCTAAAACGCCTGCTGTCGTCGGTTTCACAGTAGAGATAATAGACTCCTCGGGACAGTCCGTGTTTCAGGGTGATTTCTTGTTTTCCCGAAAAGGTTTCTTCTTTGATCATTTGCCCTAAGGCATTATACAGGGTAAGTTGTAATCTGCGGTATTTGTGATCTATATGGAGATGGAGTGGTTCTGTTTCCAAGACCGGATTGGGGAATAACAGGAGGGGCAATGATCCCTGTAAATCGCTGATGTTTGAAAGGATTATTTGCGTACATGCCGAAGTGTCTATACATCCGTTTTGAGAAATAATGACAGCATAGGAGCCATTTTCGGCAGGTACAAAAACTTGTTGCGTTTGGCCGGGTATGGCTGCGTAGTTGTTTTCACAATCTACCCATTGGTAATCGGCAGAATTTGCTGCTGCTATGAGTTGAGGGGGCTCCCAACTAACTGCTGTTTCTACGGGGATGATGGTTAAGTTGATGGTGATGATGCTGTCTCCACAGCCTTCTGCATTGGGGATGTTGTCTTCGTAGATTCCGCTTTCGGTATAAAGGGCATTTCCACTGGGAGTTATGTAAAATTGGCAAGACGTAACGGAAATGCTCGAACTTGTTGGCTCGCAAATTTCAAATACGCGAACATTGCCCGCGTCACTCCCTCCGGAATTGGAAGCATACGGGGAACTAACAGCGACGATGGTTGCATCTTCTGAAATGGCTATCGCCTTGCCGCAACGATCGCCTGATGATAAGCCCGGAATATCTGTTTGTTGCGCATTCCATTGGTTGCCGTTCCATCTGAAAATGTAAAGACGCCCTACCGGAGAACCGGAATTTCCAAAATAGGGCGCTCCTACAAAGAGGACATCGCCATCAGAAGAAAGGCATACGCGGCTTCCAAAGCGGCTGTTTGGGACTCCCTGGAGAAAACTTCCTTTGGCCTCCCAAGAGGAGCCCGTCCATTGGAAAACCTGGACTTGCCCGGCGTCGGTACCGTTTTCGTTGTTTCGAAAGGCGCCTATGGCCAGGGTTTGTCCGTCTTGAGAAAGAGAGACTGTATTGCCCAGATAAGAAAGCTGAACAGTACCCCAAATAGCGTCTCCTTGTTGCACCCAATTTCCACCATCTAAGGTATAAACTTTTACTTTTCCTGCGTAGGCGGCCATTTCTCCATTCTCCGAAATGCCGATGGCAACGGTATGGCCGGTACTTGATATGGAAACGGCATCGCCCCAACGCTCATTCGGATGTTCTCCCGAAAGAACAGCAGTTTCCTGCCATGTGTTGCCATCCCATTGATAGATGCGTGCCTGTCCTGCAGCAGGTAAAAAACTTGGACTGTAAAAAGGTATGCCGACGATCAAAGTCATGCCATCGGCAGAGATATCTAAAGACATGCCAAAGAAGATGTTGTCGTCATCGCCTTCCAAGGCTTCTCCCATAGGGGTCCATTCATTTCCGTTTCGCGAATAGACTTGCACTTTCCCTGCTCCGAATCCGTAGCTGTTGGTATGGCCGGGAGCGCCTACCGCCAGAATTTGCCCATCGTCCGACAGGGCGACAGCATAACCGAAAAGTTCAGAAGCTTGGCTTCCTTCAAGGGAAGCTCCTGCTATCTGCCAGTCATTGCCATCCCAGGAGAAGGTTTGTACCCTTCCTGCAGCCAACATGGAGTTAATGTTATAGGATTTTGCTCCGACAACCATAAATTGTCCGTCTGAAGACATGGCTACTGAGAAGCCGAATAGCTCTGTTTCTTGCTCACCTGTTAAATCACTTCCTAATTGAATTTGTGCAATTGAGATGCTCCGGAAGTTGAGTATAAGAGCAAGCAGAAATACATTTAAAATGAAACGGTTTGGGCTGCGCAAGCTGTTGGAAATTCCCCAAAACATCGAAGTGAATGGCGAGTGTGTTGTGTCTTTTTTCATGGCAGGTACTGATTTGAGTTTTGTGGAGGTTGTATTTCGCATTTAGGTGAAAAAGTGCAATGATTTTGTGTTGGTTCGTCTAAAGTTTATCTGAAGAGGAGTACATCTCCACTTATTGTTCCTTTCATTCCCGTAAGGGGATTGATGTATTCAAACAGATAGATGTAAATGCCCGAATTGGCATCTTGCCCGTCCCAGGCAAAAGGCTCTGTTGTGATTTCTGCGACCATACTGCCCCAGCGATTAAAAATAGTAAGTTTTACAGGAATGAAATTTTTGCCTTGAGCTAAAAACAGCTCATTGAAGCCGTCTCCATTGGGGCTAAAGGCGTTGGGTAAAAAGACAGCTTCGGCACAAGAAGAATCCACTGCGATGCGAAAAGTGTCGGTTAAGACGCAGTGATCTACTTCAATGGAAAGGGTATAGAGACCTTCTGTAGGTAAAAGCTCAGGCCAATTTTCTACCGGTTTTCCATTTATGGAAATACCTGTGTCGAAAGGGGTTTCTGCATACAGTTCATAAGGCAAGAAAATTTCACAGAGGGTGGTATCCGGAGGGATGGCAATAGGCGCTTCGCCTTGGAGCAGTTCGTCGGTGAAGTTGATTTCTGTGGAAGCAGAGGCCTCACAAAAGCCATCTCCCACAGTTACCTGATAAAAGCCGCCTTGTAATACTTCTAAAGAAGTTGAGTGTATGTTGCCACTCCAGTTGTACGATGAAATGGGACGATTTGAATGGACGGTTAATTCAAGAGGAGGGGTGCAGTAAGTTCCATCTTGTTCAATACTTGCTTCTAATTCGGGCAAAACCACGATTGTTTGTTCGTGGCTGTAAAGGCAGCCCAGATACCATATCGTTTGAGTCAATGTATAGACGCCGGGCTCTGAGAAAGAATGCTGAAAGTCAGGAGTGTTTTCTATGGCGCTTAAAGGCATTCCGTTTTCGAACAGCTCCCACCTGTTTTTACTTGCCAGGCTGTTTGAGGTGTTTGAAGTGGATATGCTTTCTCCAACGCAAATGGTATCGGGGACAGTAAAGAAGGCGGAGGGCTCTGTCGGGCTTTGGCAAACATCGGTTAAGAGAATCTGTACCGTATCTATAGCCAAAGATACAGCGATAAGAGAGTCAATAGTACTTATGGATGTGGAGAAAGAGGAAAGCTCTAAAGAGACAGGAAAGCTTTGCAGGCAAGCCGGGAAAACGGGGCAGTCGTCAAGCAGACCCAAAGAGTCGGTTCTCGCTATGGTGAAATTAGGCAATAGTTCCCCCTCCGGCGTGATTCGTTGTTGACTGGATAACAACAAGGCGCCATTGCCAAGTACAATGATTTTGGGATCGTGGAAGGGATACCCCCGCTGGGATACAATATTTCCGTTTGCATCTAAAGTTGCTAATACTGCCGGAAAAAAGCCTGTAGTGGAATAGCCCAAAAGGAGAGAACCATCGCTTTGTTGCAGTAGAGAAAGGTCGTTGTACTCAAAAGCTTCTCCATAAAATACTTTAGACCACAAAAGATTGAGTTCCTTGTCAAATTTAGCAACGATGGCATTGTTTTCGTTCCCGGTAACCCCCGTGGTGTCTTTCATGCTTCCTATGGCAAAGAAACCATTGTTGCTTTGAATTAGTTTTTTGAAATTTATATCTCCGGCGATGAGCATGGAGCCGGGACTTCCATCCGGATATACCTGGATCAAAAAACTGCGCTGCTCTCCGTTTATTCCCGTGATGTCTATGAAATGCCCTAAAACAAAAAAGGAATTGGCTTCAGCATCAAACAGTACGTCATACGACAGGAGTTTAAAAGGTGCAAATTCAGGTTTTATAAAATTTATTCCTTTCTGCCAGATGAGGGTGCCATCCGGAGCAAAGTAATACAATTGTAAACTTCCGGAAGCGTTACCTCCGGTAAAGGCAATAAGGGTGTTCCCGTTTGTATCTGTACTAAAGCCTTCGCCACTACCCGGTGTAGCTTTGCTTTTTGCCCACAGGCTACCGCTTTCCGTGTCGTAATGAATGAACAGAGCCCCGAGTGGATTGGTGCCTTGCAAAAGGTTAACACTTGTCCCCTGATAAATTCCTTTCTGAAAGAAGGAAAACAATATAGAACCTATTTGAGGTGGATATATTTCTAAGGCATCCAAAGTGTCTTGCAGCTCATTGGGCTGAAAAAGTATCAATTTATGAGCCAAAGTCGTAGAGGGAGGGGAATAAGTAATTCCCCGTATGTCGTCCGCCTCGTTGGCAACAACGTCTCCTAAGCGATAGCCCGGAAAGGCCATGCTCTTTTGAAAAGGGAGCATCTGGCCGGCTAAGCCCCAATGCAGAAAAGAAAGCGCCGAGACCAATAAACAATATCTATGTATAAAGGTCATTTTGGAAAGCATGTCAGAAAGTTGTGTTGATTAGGTGATTGTTATGGGCTCCGAAACATAACTTTGTTGGCTACAGCTACCTGGTTCATTAAAGTTAGTGTCTTCGCAAATTATCCGGAAAGTTATTGTCCATGAAGTTACGCTTTTTTTCTTTTTACGCAAGAAAAACATGAAAAATGTCGGAAGGATGACAAGTGGCATTGCCTGCCTGGCAAAGGGTGTTGGTGGAATCGGGTAAATCGGTGGAAGCGGGACTCAATCTGTGTCAATCTGTGTAATCTGTGGACGGAATGAGGGCAGCAGGCAGGCCCACATTAGACGCGAAGCGTCCACATTAGCGCCATAGGCGCCACATTAGGCACAAAGCGCCCACATTTCCCTATCTTTGCCCCCAAAGCAGCCCTAAAGCAACAACCAAAGCAAAATTATGTCAGCAAGCACAAAGCCCGTAAAGCGCGTTACCACCCACATCCTGCAGGCTATGAAGGAGCGTGGCGAGAAAATCTCCATGCTCACGGCCTACGATTTTTCCATGGCCGGCATTTTGGATGCGGCCGGTATTGACGTGCTTTTGGTAGGCGATTCGGCCTCCAATGTCATGGCAGGGCATGAGACGACCCTGCCCATTACCTTAGATCAGATGATCTATCATGCCTCTTCCGTGGTGCGGGCCGTGAAGCGGGCTCTTGTGGTGGTGGATCTGCCCTTTGGCTCTTACCAGGGCAATTCCAAGGAGGCCCTGGCTTCGACCATTCGCATTATGAAGGAATCCGGCGCCCATGCCGTGAAGATTGAGGGCGGGAAGGAGATTGAGGAGTCCGTCAGGCGCATCATCTCTGCCGGCGTGCCGGTGATGGGGCATTTGGGCTTGACGCCCCAATCCATTTACAAGTTTGGCACTTATACCGTGCGGGCCAAAGAAGAGGCCGAGGCCCGGAAGCTCAAAGAGGATGCGCTGCTGCTGCAGGAACTGGGTTGCTTTGCCATTGTGTTGGAGAAAATTCCCGCTGCTCTTGGCAAGGAGGTCTCAGAGATGCTGCACATCCCCACCATAGGTATAGGCGCCGGCCCCGATGTGGACGGCCAGGTGTTGGTAACTCACGATATGCTGGGCATCACCAAGAATTTTCATCCCCGCTTTTTGCGCCGTTATCTGGAGTTGTACGATGCCATCAAAGAAGCCACGGAGCACTACATCAAAGATGTCAAAGAAGGGGATTTTCCCAACGAACAGGAGCAATATTGATTCCTCTTACGAATCACTTACAAACTAAAACAAGCCTTATGAAAAGTTCTTTTTTCTTTGTCGCCCTGTTGGCCATGCTGGCCCTCGGCGCCTGTAAATCCGAGCCCGAAGCCGAAGCCGGAGACGGAAACAAAACAGATGCTTCTTCCAAACCGGCCGCTCAGTCGCAGGAAGACGTCATTGGCATCGTGCCTTACGAGGGCGGCGTGCTCAGTGAGCAGTCTCTGAATCTGTTGGACGCCCTGTCTTCAGGCTATTGGTATGTGCATGCTTATTTGACTTTTAAAGACCGCAAGGAAAATTTTGAAAAGCACAAAGGTCGCTGGTATCAATTTACCCGAGACGGACACATCACTGCCGGTAAATGGAAAGAAGCAGTTACACAGGGAACCTGGACCTATTATCCGCAAAAGGCCATTTTGACCATTCGCACAGAAGACCCCTCTTATACAGGCGAATTTACCATTAAGGCTGCTACTGATTTCTCTGTGATGATTTGGGTAGGTACCGAAACTTACCAACAAACCGATGTGCAGGCCAAGTTGGAAAACTACCTTCAGCTCATGGATACCCTGCCTTGATGTAAGAGTTTGCAACTGCCTGTCGGCGTACGCAACCATAGACCTAAAAAAAAACACCATGAGATTCTTAAGCTTCTTCTTTCTCCTCCTCACATTGCTCGCCTGCAAGAATGAGCAAAAGCCTCAGGACAGTGAAACGCCCACTCCCGAGCAACAGCAACAACAGCCTGAGCAAACCGCCGAAGACAAGGCCCTGGCGCTCGAGCCTATAGACCCCATTGCCCTGCAGGGCGTGCGCACGCGCTGGTCGTGGATTGGCACGGGCATCTCAGAGGTGAAGTCCGTAAAATCTGTGCCCGGGCTCAAGGCCGAAATTTTGCCGGAAGGCGATTTGCTCTTTACCATCGTGGGCGACATCGGTTCGCTCAACGTGGTGCAACTCGAAACGCCCGAGGGCAGAGTAGATTTATTGTTGCGCGAGGCCGGAAACATACCGGCGGCTTTCCGCTTAAAAGACAAGGGCTACAAAGACGTGCGCGTAGTGGGCGACATGAACAACTGGGATGCCTCCCGCGGCCTGATGGTGAAAAAAGGCAAGGTCTGGGAGCTCATCTTCCCCCTGCCTCCCGGCAACTATCGCTATCGCTTTGTCGTTGATGGCAAGCCCATGCCCGATCCCATCAATCCCAATAAGGGCAAAGACGATCAGGGACAGCCGGTTTCCGTCTATAAGATCAAACCCAAAGGCGGCAGCAAGCAGGCCCTGCCGGAGGTCGAACTGGTGGAAGTGGATGGGCCCGTGGTGCATTTGCATTTGCCGAAAGGCGGCGTAGCCATAGCGCTGCTCAACAACCGCCAAATGCCCGTCAAACTACAGGATCAAGAGGCCTTTGTACAGCTTCCGCAAAATGCAAGTGGAACCTTGCGGGTTTACGTGCAAAACGAAGCCGGCCTGGGCGGGCCTCTGGTGGTGCCCGTTCCTTAAACTTCCGTCAGCAGTCTGACATTTGGGAATTGCGGGAGAAACCTATCTTTGCGGCATGAAAAAAATCGTCTATTCGCTTCTGATACTCTCTTTTTTGCTTTCGCAAAATGCGTGCAAAGAGGAATTGATTCTCTCTGCTCCCTGGAAGGACATCCCCGTGGTCTATGCCATGATTAACCGTTTGGATACCGCTTATTACGTGCGCATAGAAAAAGTCTTCATAGACCCCGCCGGAGATGCGGCCGAGGTGGCCATGAATCCGGATTCCATTTACTATCCCGAAGACGCCCTTACCGTCTTTCTGACCAACAAGCAAACCGGCCAGAAAGTGGAATTGCAGCGGGTAGATGGCGCGGCGGAGGGCTATCCCCGCGAGCAGGGGCCCTTTGCCGACATGCCCAACTATCTGTACAAACTGAAAGCCTCTCAACTGCCCCTGACGGGAAAAGAACCCCTCTTGCTGACCATTGAGCGTCAGGGCGATTTGCCCGATGTAACAGCCGAAGCTGTCGTCCTCGGTGAAATTAAACCCTCCGGCATTCAGGATATGTCGCAGGTTACTTTTAAATACGACCAGGAGCGCTCCTTTCGCTGGACCAGCGGCTCCGAAGCCCGCATCTTTGACGTGGAAATGCACATCCACTACGATGAGTGGACTGCCGGAAGCCCCGATGTGGAAACCAAAACCCTGGTCTGGCCCATGGCCCTCGGCGTACCTCACGACGACAATTCTTCCACCACCGTTGTGAAAATAGAAGGCATCAATTTCTTCACCTATCTGGCCGCTTCCCTCGAAGCTGACCCCAACACTTTGAGGCAATTCAAAGGCATGGATATGGTCGTTACCGGTGCAGGCGAAGCCATTGAGCAATACATCAGAATTACGGAATCCAATACCGGCATCACCAGCGCTCAGGAACTCCCGCTCTACACCAATGTGGAAAACGGCCTGGGCATCTTCAGCTCCATAACCCGCGGCGCCGTCTATAACCTCCAGCTCAGCGCAACCAGCCTTGAATTACTCAAAAACGGGGAATATACTCAGGAGCTTAATTTTCAATAGATGTCATAGTTTTGTCTTAAACCTCCCCATTTCCTGACTTTTTGTCAGTTTTGGACGCTTGGCACATCCCTTGCAATAGGACAAGTGTGTTTATACACCTTGTGAAATCAGCCAACTCAAACTAAAAAATAAACTGACATGGGAAAAATCATAGGAATTGACTTGGGAACCACGAACTCTGTCGTTGCCGTTATGGAGGGCAACGAGCCTGTAGTTATTCCCAATGAAGAAGGAAAACGCACCACGCCTTCGGTGGTGGCTTTCCTCGATAATGGTGAGCGCAAAATTGGTGACCCGGCCAAGCGTCAGGCCATCACAAACTCGCATCGCACCATTTCCTCCATCAAGCGCTTTATGGGGCGTCGTTATTCGGAAGTGAAAGACGAAATCAAAAAAGTGCCTTATAAAGTCGTACAAGGACCCAACGATACCGTTCGCGTAGAAGTGGATGGTCGCATGTACTCGCCCCAGGAAATTTCTGCCATGATCCTTCAAAAAATGAAGAAAGTGGCCAGCGACTTTCTGGGCCAGGAAGTGAAGGAAGCGGTGATTACCGTTCCGGCTTACTTCAACGACTCCCAGCGCCAGGCTACCAAAGAAGCCGGTGAAATTGCCGGTCTGACGGTCAAACGCATCGTCAACGAGCCTACGGCTGCGGCCCTGGCTTATGGCCTGGACAAAAAAGACAAAGAAGTTACCGTTGCAGTGTATGACCTCGGCGGGGGTACCTTCGACATCTCCATCCTCGACCTCGGGGGCGGCGTTTTTGAAGTGAAAGCTACCAATGGCGACACCCACCTCGGTGGAGACGACTTCGACCAGGTACTCATTGACTATCTGGCCGATGAGTTCAAGAAAGACGAAGGCATAGACCTTCGCAAAGACCCCATGGCTTTGCAACGCCTGAAAGAAGCCGCCGAAAAGGCCAAGATTGAACTGTCTTCTACGACGGAGACGGAGGTCAATCTGCCCTACATCACGGCTGTGGACGGCGTGCCCAAGCACCTGGTCAGGAAAATCACGCGTGCGCAATTTGAAAAAATGGTGGACTCCCTGATTCAGCGCACCATTGGCCCGGTGAAGCAGGCTTTGAAAGATGCCGGTATTACGGCCAAAGATGTGGATGAAATCATCATGGTCGGTGGTTCTACCCGTATTCCCGCCGTGCAGGCTGCCGTGGAGAAATTCTTCGGCAAGAAACTGCACAAAGGCGTGAACCCCGATGAGGTAGTGGCCATAGGTGCCGCCATTCAGGGTGGTATCCTCAGCGGCGATGTGCAGGATGTGATTCTGCTCGACGTTACGCCTCTGTCTATGGGTATCGAAACCATGGGTGGTGTGTACGACGTCATCATCCCCGCAAATACCACCGTGCCGGTACACAAGACGAAAGTGTATTCTACGGCTGCAGACAACCAGCCCTCTGTGGAGATTCACGTCTTGCAGGGTGAGCGCCCCATGGCTAAGGACAACCGCACCGTAGCCCGCTTCATCCTCGATGGCATCCCGCCTGCTCCGCGTGGTGTACCTCAAATCGAAGTGAGCTTCGACATTGACGCCAACGGTATCCTGCAGGTAACGGCCAAAGACAAAGGCACCGGCAAAGAGCAGTCTGTACGCGTCGAAGCTTCTACGGGCCTGACCAAAGAAGAAATCGAAAAGATGAAGGCCGAAGCTGCCGCTCATGCCGAGGAAGACCGCAAGGCCCGCGAGCGCGCCGAAAAACTCAATGCCGCCGATTCGCTCATCTTCCAGAGCGAAAAGCAATTGAACGAGTACGGTGAGAAACTGCCCGACGACAAGAAAAGCGCCATCGAAAGCGCTCTGAACGAACTGCGCGAAGCCCATAAGAGCGAAGACCTGGCCGCCATTGACAGCGCCATGGAAAAACTCAATGCCGCATGGCAGGCTGCCAGTGCAGAAATGTACCAGGCAAGCCAGGGCGATGCCGCAGCCGGCAACGGCGCCGGAGCCGGAGCCGGAACCTCTGACGCAGGCAGCACAGGCGCCGATGACGTTACGGATGTCGAATTCGAAGAAGTCGAAGACGACAACAAATAACAGGAACAGAGAACTTGCAGCCCGCTGCAAGCCAGGACTTCAAAGCGCCGGCCCAAAGGCCGGCGCTTTTTTTATTCCAACCATTAAAAAAGTTTATCTTTGCCACCTGAGAGCAGGCTCCAGGCTGTGTACCCGCAAATGCCAACATAAAATCCATACTTCTCATGTATCAACTCCTCGATGGAAAGGCCCTTTCCAAAACCATCAAAGAAGAAATTGCCCGCGAAGTTTCTGCCATCACTGCCGAAGGAAGCCGCCCGCCGCATCTCGCTGCAGTCTTGATCGGCGAAGACCCCGCCAGCCAGGCCTACGTGCGCAGCAAAGTACGCTCCTGCGAGCAGGTGGGCTTCCAATCGAGCCTGATACGTCGTCCGGCGGATATTTCCCAGGAAGAATTGATGCAAATTGTCAGAGAACTCAACGAGAATCCCGATATTGACGGCTTTATCGTGCAGTTGCCTCTGCCCGCTCACTTGGATGAAGACGAAGTGCTTTTGGCCATAGCTCCGGAAAAAGATGTAGATGGCTTTCACCCCATGAACGTGGGTCTCATGGCGCTGGGCATGCCCCGCTATCTGCCGGCTACGCCCTACGGCATTTTGCAAATGCTGGAGCGCTACGAAATCCCCACCGAAGGCAAAAACTGTCTCATCATCGGCCGCAGCAACATCGTCGGCACGCCGCTCAGCCTGCTGCTTTCGCGCAAAGGCTATCCGGGCAATTGCACCGTAACACTGGCTCACAGCCGCACCCAAAACCTGCCGGAACTGGCTCGCCGGGCCGATATCCTCGTGGCTGCCATTGGCCGCCCGCGCATGGTTACAGCCGATATGGTCAAAGAGGGTGCCGTCGTCATTGATGTGGGCATCAATCGCGTCGAAGAGCACACAGCCAAAAGAGGCTATCGCCTGGTCGGTGATGTGGACTTTGAGGCCGTAGCCCCTAAGTGCTCTTACATCACACCCGTACCCGGAGGCGTAGGCCTGATGACGGTGGTGAGCCTTTTGTTAAATACTTTAAAGGCTTTTAAGCTGAGATGCCAGACTGAAGTGCAGGTCTGAGCTGCAAACGCAACAACTCGTAACCATGACTTCTAAGCAAGGAACCGAACACATGCTCCGGCAGCTGGCCGAAGTGCTCGACCAACTGCCCGATGACGTCTATGCGCGCCCCTTGGATGTCTTTAACGGCTCTTCCATAGGGCAGCACTTCCGGCATATCTACAACTTTTACGAAATCCTTTTTCGCCGTTGGCAGGATGGCCTCGTGGATTATGCCGACCGCCAACGCGAAACGGAAGTGGAGACCAATGCTTCCTTCGCAGCCACCCTTTTCCGCCGCCTGATGGAACAACTTCCCGGCCTTGAGGAAGAAAAAAATCTCAAAGTCCTTTCCGATTTTAGCGAAAGCGATACCAACGACCGCCGCCCGTTGGTGGATTCTTCCGTAGGCAGAGAACTGGCCTATGCCTTTGACCATGCCGTGCATCATCTCGCCATCATCAAAGTGGGGATGAAAGTGGCCTTCCCGCAAATCCCCCTGCCCGAAGACCTCGGCGTGGCGCCTTCTACCCTGCGATACCTCTCGAACCAGAGCAAGAACTGAGCCGGATGGAGAGCCTGCTGTATCAAATCTCTTGCCCGGAAAGCGAGCGGGAGGCCTGCCTCGCCCTGCTGGGCCAGTGGCCTTTCTATGCCTTTGAAGCCGATGAAAAGGGCTGGAAGGCCTACCTCTTCCAAAAGGACAAAACAGCAGGCATGGATGCCGCCCTGCGCTCCTGCATGGACGAACGGGGCTGGACGCTGAGAACCGCCGCGCAACCCCTGCCCAAAGAAAACTGGAACGCCCGCTGGGAAGCCTCCTTCCAACCCGTGCGCATAGGTGATTTTTGCGGCATCCGGGCTGTATTTCACCCCTCTTTTGAGCCGCCGGTTTTGCATGAACTGATCATTCAGCCCAAGATGGCCTTCGGCACCGGCCACCACGAAACGACTTATATGATGGTGGAGTTGATGCAGGACTTGTCCCTGCAAGGCGCCCGCGTTTTTGACTACGGCTGTGGAACCGGTGTTCTGGCAATCCTTTCGGCAAAGCTCGGGGCAGAAGAAATTTACGCCATAGACATCGAAGAGGCAGCCTGTGAAAACACCCCGGAAAATGCCGCAATGAACGGCCTGGAAGAGGGCAAAATAAGAGTCCGACAAGGCGATTTGTCCGTTCTGGACGAAACCGGCTTCGATTTTATTTTGGCGAACATCAATAGAGGCGTAATTTTGGCTTCGCTTCCGCAAATGAAATCGCTGCTCAAACCGGCGGGGCGTCTGCTCATTTCGGGCTTTCTGCGCGAAGACGAAGCGCTCATGCTGAGCGAGACGCAGAAAGTTGGCTTTAAGCTTTTGCGCAGGGCACAAAAAGGCGCCTGGCTGGCGTTTGAACTGGGCGTTGAACGCTAAACCGAGTTATGTTTTACTGCTTATGTTGAGATACATCTTTCTTCCCCTCTTACTGATTGCGAGTTCTTCCTTGCCGGCCCAAACCGTTAAAGAATTTTCCGAGAAAGGTTTCCTCAAGGAGTTTCGCGAGTTCTTCACAGCCTCCAAGCGCAAGGATTTGGTGGAGTTGTACGAGCTTTTTGCTGCCGAATACAGCGGTGGCGGGTTCACTGCAGAGCAGCAGAAGAGCATTCGCCTTGCGGCAAATGAAATGCTGGCCAAACGCATGTCGGCAACCACTCATTTTAAGGCTTACATCGAGGCCCTGCTGAATTTCCCGGCTACGGGCGAAAATCCCAATGCGGTCTTGTATGATGACTGGGAAGAAGTGCGCGCTCAACTGATGGCCTCCATTCAAAAGCGGCAGTTTAAAAGCTATCTGAACTTCCTGCAGGCTACCCACACCTATCTGTCGGAAGGGCTCATCAACGCCCGCTCCAGCGTGAAGTGGAAGGTCGTGGGCGGCAAACCGGATTTTGAATTCAAAGAGGGCGAAGGCGTGTTTATCTTTGACAAAGTCAATCTGGTGGCTTTCCGCAGCAAGGATTCTCTGGAGTTGAGGGAAACCTCCGGAGTCTTCTATTCCAATACCAATGCATGGAAGGGCAGGGGCGGTAAAGCCGATTGGCAGCGCCTCGGCCTGGCGCCTGAAGTTTTTGTGACTCTGGATTCTTATGAAATTGACCTGCGTAAAGGCCTGTATCAGGCTGAGCATGCCACTTTGCACTACCCCCTCTTTTTGGGCGCAAAGGGCATCCCCGGCAAGTTTGAAGACAAGGTGAGCAAGGCAGGCGCCTCGGCTTCTTTCCCGCGCTTTACCTCTTATGAGCAAAATCTCACCATCAAAGACCTGGGGCAGGGCATTCGCTTTCGGGGCGGCTTGCGCCTCAAAGGAGCTACCGTATATGGCTTCGGCAGTCCTGACAGCAAGGCCGAATTTCGCTTTTTTGACGAACAGGGCCGCCTGCGCTTTCGCGCCGACGGAGAATCCTTCGCCATTCGCCGAGAAGAGCAGATTTCTGCTGAAAATGCCCGCATATCTATCTTTTACGGCCGGCAGGATTCCATCTATCACCCTTCGGTCAACCTGCGCTTCCACATCAAAGACAATACCATGACCATACAGCGGGGAGAGCTCGCTACGGGGCGCAATGCCTTCTTTCTGTCAGGGCATCAGGTGAGCCTGGATGCCAACGACCTCAAAGTCTATTTCCAAAGCGATTCGCTGACCGTAGGCGAACGCAGTACCCTGGGCAGAAACAGCGACGAAGTCGTTTTTGAGTCTTTGGATTTTTTCGATAAGGGCGAGTACTTCCGCATTCAGAACATCGCTTCTTACAATCCCATCGCCATCATCAAATTGACTTCTCAGGAGCTGGACTCCCGCGTGCTGGATGCCAACTATCTGGCTACCCAAATGAGCCCCGACTTTACGGTAGAAAACATCCTTACCCTGCTCTACGAACTGGAAGCCAAGGGCTTCATCCACTACATCCCCGAAAGGCAGGAAGTGGAAGTGAAAGACAAAATCTTTCACTATGCCGACGCTGCGGCCGGCAAAGAAGATTTTGACCTGCTGCGCATCGTCTCCAAAAAGCGGGGCACCAATGCCGTCTGCAACCTAAACACAGGCGATATCCGAATCTTTGGCGTCAAGCACGTCCGCTTCAGCCAACCCCGGCGCGTGGCGGTGATTCCGGACAAAAAGGAGGTGGTCTTGCGCTATGAGCGCGATATGAGCTTCGACGGTCATGTATTTGCCGGAAGGCTGGAGTTCTTCGGTAAAGATTTTCAGTTCGATTACGAACGCTTCCAAATGCAAAGCGACTCCATAGAGTTTATGGACATCTATCTGCCCAATGGCGAGATGGATGAGAAGGGAAACCCCAAGGCCTTTGCCATCGGCTCCCGCATAGAAAATCTGGAAGGTGTACTGTTGATTGATGCACCCGCCAATAAATCGGGTAAGGAAGACATTGGCATTTTCCCTTCCTTCCAGTCCAAAGGCGATGCTTATTTGTATTTTGAGCGGGATTCTACCTTTAAGCGAGCCTATAAGCGGGATTCATTTTACTTCCGCATCAACAGCTTTGGCCTGGACCATCTCGGCGCGCTCGAGTCGGGTGATTTGGACTTTACGGGCACTTTGGTTTCTGCCGGCATCTTTCAGGATATAGACGAGCGCCTGAGCCTGCAAAAGGACATGTCTCTGGGCTTCCTGCACGAAACGCCGGCAGAAGGATACGGCATTTATGGCGGGAAAGGGCGCTATAAAGGCAGCATCTCGCTCAGCAACCAGGGACTTCTCGGCGACGGCTCGCTGACTTACCTCGGTGCCACCATCCGCTCCGAAGACTTTGCCTTCCGTCCTCATGAAATGACGAGTACGGCTCGCGAATTTGCCCTCGAAGAAGACAGGACCGGAACGCCTCCCGTACCCGCAGCTTATGGCGAAGAGGTGTCCATCCATTGGAAGCCCCTGCAAGACAGCCTTTACATCCGCTCCAAGGAAAAGCCCTTTGAGCTGTTTGGCCAGGAAGACCGTCAGCTGCACGGAACGCTGGTGCTCACGCCCGGTGGTCTGAAGGGTAAGGGAGAGTTTATCTGGGAAAAAGCCAAAATGAAATCACCGCTCTTCTCTTTTGGCGCTGCCAGCGTGTCGGCGGATACTTCCCACCTCAGCATCTGGGCCTTCGACAGCCAGGAGCTGGCCCTGAAAACCAGAAATGTAACTGCCGATGTGAATTTTGATGACCAGCTCGCCGTCTTTGAGGGCAATGATGAATTCCCCATTGTATCCCTGCCCTTCAATAACTATGAAATTTCTATCAAGAAGTTTACCTGGGATATGGAGAAAGGTACCATCTCTTTCGCTCCCCGCGAGCCCGGCAAAAGCCTTTTTTATGCCAATTTCCCCGGCAGCGATTCCCTGCATTTTTACGGCTTGAGGGCCAATTACGATTTGCAGACCAACATCCTCGGTATAGAGGGCGTGGAGCGCATCCAAAGTGCCGATGCCTATATTTATCTTGACGACGGCAATGTAACCATCCACGAGGGTGGTATCATGGACACTTTGTACAACACCCGCATCGTAGCCGATACCACCACCAAGTTTCACACCATCAACCGCGCCAAGGTGCTCATCTCGGGCAAGAAGGATTATTGGGCCAGCGGATATTACGAGTACAATGTGGGCAATCATCAACAGGAGATTTTGTTTTCCGATATACGCGGCGCCCGCGTGGGCAAGGGCGCCCGCAACAAAAAGCGCGTAGCCACGCGGGGCAGGGGAGAGGTGAAGGAAGAAGACCATTTTTACATAGATGACAAAACCCTCTTTCAGGGTACCATCAGCCTTTCTTCCGATTCTAAGGAATTGCACTTCGAGGGCTTTGCCCGTTTTGAGGCCGACAAGCTGCCCACGAGGCAGTGGTTTTCAGTGGATTTCGACGGCGACCGCTCCGATCTGGCCATCAGCTACAACAAGCCCAAAAACTTCGATGGAGACCCCCTGGTTACCGGCCTCTTCCTCAGCAGGGAAACGGCCCGCATTTATCCCCGCGTAATGGCTCCTTTGTACTTTCGAAAAGACCGCCCCATCCTGCCCGTAAAGGGCCTGATTCAATACGACCCGGGGCTGGACCGCTTCCTCTTTGGCGACTCGGTCAAGGTGTATGATCAGGGTGCTTACAAGGGCAATTTGCTGATCTATAACAACAGCAACGGCCGCATAGATGCCGAAGGTAAATTTGAGCTGGGGCAACACCTCAACTACATCTCCGTAGAAGCTGCGGGCAAGGCCCGCACCAACGTGCAGGTCTCTGCCGACTCCCTCATAGGCGGCCCGGTCTCTGCCGAACTGACCGCCGAGCTGATGCTGGCCATGGATTTCCCCATGCCGGAGGAAATGGCCAAAATGCTTTTGAACGACCTCAAGGCCGGGGCTTTCGGCAGCTCCGTGCTCTATGCCAAAGACCTCACTTTTTACCGCAAAGGCCTGGCAGAGCTGTTTCCGCTCGAAGACAAGGAAGTCGCCCAGGCCATAGAGCAACTCGCCCTCAACAACTTTACCCTGACCAAAAAGGTGAACAAGCACACTCTGCTCTTTGGTAAAGTGCCCATGAAGTGGGACCCCGACTACCAGTCCTTTGTCTCTTCCAAGAGCATCCTCCCCCTCATCAGCATCAATGGCGAACTGATCAGCACGGAGCTCACGGCCTACATAGAAATTAAAATGCCCACCAACGACGACGACAGAATGTACGTTTATCTGAAATCGCCCGGAGGCTTTTACTATTTCTTCGGCTACAAGCAGGGCATTATGAATGTGGTGTCCAACAACACCAAATTCAACGACTACGTCATCAACATGAAAGACAAAGAGCGCCGCTTCAAAATGCCCGATGGCGAGTTCTACGAAATACAACCCGTCAATCAGGGTACGGCCGAGGCCTTTGTGAGAAGGGTGAAAGCGGTGCAGTAAAAAGCAGCAGCATTATGACAAAAAAAGAGCGGGCCGCCCTGGTGGCCAAAAGATTGGAGGAGTTTTATCCGGAGGTGCCCATTCCCCTGGAGCACAAAGACCCCTACACGCTTTTGATCGCCGTTTTGCTTTCGGCCCAGTGTACGGATAAGCGGGTGAATCAAATTACGCCTAAGCTCTTTGCCAAAGCCGACAATCCGCGCGATATGGCTGCCCTGTCGGTGAGTGAGATTGAAGACATCATTCGGCCCTGTGGCCTGGCGCCGCGCAAAGCCAAAGCCATACACGAGCTCTCCCGCATCCTGTTGGAAAAATACAATGGCAAAGTCCCCGAAGACTGGAAAGCCCTGGAGTCTCTGCCCGGCGTGGGGCATAAGACGGCTTCCGTAGTCATGTCGCAGGCCTTTGGCCATCCGGCCTTTCCGGTGGATACGCACATCCATCGCCTTGCCGCCCGCTGGGGCCTGAGCGATGGCAAAAATGTCAAGAAGACAGAAGAGGATTTGAAAAAGCTCTTTCCGGAAGACCTCTGGAACAAACTCCATTTGCAAATTATCTACTACGGACGGGAGAAGTGCCCTGCCCGCGGACATAAGGTGGCGGAGTGCCCTATCTGCTCTGAGCTAAACAAAGCATCGTCGAAATGAGTGCCTCCCGCTTTTTTTCCGCTTATCTGCGCTCCGATCGCCTTTGGATTGTTTTACTCGGAGCCTTGCTTTTTATTCCCTATCTCGGTGGCGTACATCTTTTTGACTGGGATGAGATCAACTTTGCAGAGTGTGCAAGAGAAATGTTGGTCAGTGGCAGGTTTTTGCAGGTGCAGATTGGCTTTGAGCCTTTTTGGGAGAAGCCTCCGCTGTTTTTTTGGTTGCAGGCTGTGAGCATGTCGCTCTTTGGCGTGGATGCATTTGCCGCAAGGCTGCCGAATGCGCTTGCGGGCATAGCCACGCTTTTGCTCGTTTATGAGCTGGGCTTCCGGCTGCGCGATCGTCTCTTTGCCCGCCTGTGGGTGTTGGCTTGGCTGGGTTCTGTTTTGCCTCATTTTTACTTTCGCTCGGGCATCATAGACCCCTGGTTTAATTTTTGGATTTTTTCGGCTCTCTGGGTGTATTTTCGCTCGCAGCAGATGCCGGGCTATGTGGGGGGCGTTTTGGGGCGGCTTTCGCCAAATGCGCAAGCGATTTGGGGAGGTTTACTGTTGGGTGTGGCGGTGCTCACAAAGGGGCCTGTGGCGGGCCTGATTGCCGCGTTGACGCTTACGGTTTACGTCTTGTATTGGAAAGGCCGGCGGCCCTGTCTGTCTATTCCGCGCACGGCGGTTTTTGGCGTGGCGGCGGTTTTGGCTTCGGCTTCCTGGTTTCTCGTGGATATGGCTTTGCACGGACCCTGGCTGACGACTGAGTTTATCAAATATCAGTACCGCCTTTTCAGCACGCCGGATGCGGGGCATGGGGGCTTTCCGGGCTACCATGTGGTGGTTTTGTTGCTGGGATGTTTTCCGGCTTCTGTTTTTGCCTTGAGCGCTTTTCGGCACAACAAAGACCGCTCGGCTGCGGGCTGCAGCATCAACAGCGGCGGCAGGCGTGTGGAGGTGCTTTCTGAGGATGATAAGATTTTTTTGACAGAGGACTTTCGTCGCTGGATGCTGGCTTTGTTTTGGGTGGTTTTGGTGTTGTTTTCCATAGTGCGGTCCAAGATTGTGCATTACTCCTCTCTCGCTTATTTTCCCGTTACTTTTTTGGCGGCTTATGTTTTGCATGGCTATTTGCGTTCGCGGAAGCCTTTGTCGCTTTGGCAAACGGCTTTGCTGGCTGTGTTGGCTGTGTTCATTTTGGCAGGGGCGGTGTTACTTCCTTATGCCGGTATGCACATGGACTGGTTTTTGGCGCATTTCAAGCCTTCTGATGCCTTTGCTGTTGAGGCCATGCAGGCTGGGGTTGCCTGGAGTTTATGGGATTATCTGCCGGCTTTGGTTTTTGGCGTTTTGGTTTTTGCGGGCATTGTTTGGGCGCGCAGAGCGCGTTGGCGGGCAGCACTCATTGTTTTGTTTGGGGGTACGGCTTTATTTGTGCAGTTGGGTTTGTACTTTTTTGTCGGCAAGATTGAGCATTACAGCCAGCGGGCTGCCATTGAGTTTTGCGAAAGCAAAGCAGGGGAGCCGGTTTATCTGGCCCCTCTGTATCACAAAAGCTATGCACATTGGTTTTACGGACGGGTTCCGGACGATTGGCCGGCTGAGGCCAAAGACCCATCCTATTTACTTAGGGGGGCTTTGGATCGGGATGCGTTTTTTATTGTCAAGGCGGATCATCTGCACTTGGCAGAGCGGGAACATCCCGATTTGGAGTTGCTGTACAAAAAGAACGGTTTTGTTTTTTTCAAACGTCGTGCTCAGTCTGAAAATCACAGCGAGCCGGGGCCCGATTGAGCGGTGCTGCCTGCCTGGTTGGTGATGGTGGCTGGTGTTTGTGAGCTTATGGAACGCGCCAGGCGAAAGCCCACGGAGACATCACACTGCTCGGCCTGGGCGGTAAAGCGTACGGTTGTGGTAGCGCCTCTGGGTGTATTGAGCCAACTCCCTCCTCTGATGGTGTGCTGGTAAGGGTCGGGGATGGTTAGTTCGCCTTCCTTTTGGGTGGTATAGAGATAAAAGGATTCGCCACACCACTCGGATACGTTGCCGGTCATGTCGTAGAGGCCAAAGGCATTGGGCTTAAAACTGCCCACCGGGGCCCTGCCGGGAAAGCCGTCGTGTAAATTTTTGTACCGCCATTCTTTAACCAGGCATCCATTGTCGCAGAGATTGGCATATTCGCTTAGGCGGGCAATCTTGGATACGCCGGCCCATTTGAGGTGGCGTTTGCCTTCGCCGGCGGCGTATTCCCATTCTGCTTCTGTGGGCAGGCGGTAGGGGCGGCCGCTCACGCGGGCCAGCCAATCGGCATATTTCTGTGCCCCAAACCAGGAGACCAAAACTACGGGATAGGATTTTTTACCTTCGGCGACTTTGAATTGCCCGCTGTCGTATAGGATTTCCGGTTCCCAACCCACGCAGGCGTGTTCGCATTTCAGGCTGGCAATTTTGAGGTGGTTGTAAAGAACCTCACCCTCTTCAGTAACATTGATGCGATCTTTTTCGGCATTTAAGAAGGTAACGAACTCTGCATTGCTGACTTCGTATTTGGCCATGTAGAAACTCCTTACGACAACCTGATGGGCGGGAGCTTCGACCGATGCCCCTTTGTCATTGCCCATGATGAATTTTCCTTCGGAGATCAAAGCGACTTCCGGTTCTGAGAAAAGTGGCTTATTCTCTGAAGGTACAAACCGGGTTGCCTGTGTGGCCAGCAGAATAATGCTTGCCCACAGCAATTTTGTAAATCCGCTTGCTACGGATTGCAGTGTAGTTTCCATCCCTTCCAATTTTTTAGGCCGGAAATCATTTCCCCCCTCCGGCTGGTAGTTTTCTCAGCAAACTGTAAAACAGAAGACGGGCTCAAGGTAAAGCTCGTGCTTTACAGCCTGTTGTAATTTTCATTACAAACTGAGTTAAAAGATATGTCGTCTGTCCAGAATTTCCCCCATGAATTGAGTGTGAACCAACTAAGGCATTGGTTCGTTGGGGGTACGAAGCCAATATTAGGCAGTGCAAAGGTAATGCTTTATTTGTTTTTTGCCAAACGGAAGCCCAAGACAGTGGTGCAGTACTCCGGTTCGGCAGAAAAACGCGAGCTGGTCAGGACATTGGCAGGCTTGTTGATCCAGCTTCCGCCCCGGAAGACGTAGCTGATGTCCTCGGGGTCTTGGGAGGGGTGTTGGGGTATGATGTAGGATTCGAAGTATCTGCTGTTACACCATTCGTGGGCGTTTCCGGTCATGTCGTAGAGGCCAAATTTATTGGGCTTGAAGCTGCCCACCGGCGCTGTATAGGCATAGCCGTCGTTGAGGATTTGATAGCGCCAGTTTTTGACGGCGCAGGCCTGGTCGCAGAGGTTGGCGTATTGGCTTAGTTTTTTGCCGGCGCTGTTGGTGCCGGCCCATTTTTGATGGGCTTTGCCCCCGCCGGCGGCGTATTCCCATTCTTCTTCTGTGGGCAGGCGGTAGGATTTGCCCGTTCGTTGAGACAGCCATTTGGCGTAAGCCGTGGCGCCATACCAGCTCACCAGGGTTACGGGATGATGCTCCTGGCCGGGGCGCACTTTAAAGCGCCCGTCTTGCAGGTAAATCTCTGCTTTCCAATCGCTGCAGAAGCCATCGCAAATCAGGTCGTAAATTTGTTGGCCTTTGAAAAAGACGTCTTCACCATTGCTGACTTCTGTCTGTACATTATTCAGAAATTCCACGAACTCGGCATTGGTAACCTCTTTGGTGGCGAGGTAAAAAGCCCGGACGAAGACCCTGTGTACGGGCTTGCTGTCAGGGCTGTCGTTGGAGCCCATTTTGAAGGAGCCTCCGGGGATCAAAACCATGGAGGGCTCTTTGATCTCTTGCTTTTTTGAGAAACTGTGGGCCGACAGGCCGAGCATGAGTAAGCTGCTAAAACTGAGGACGAAAAGAGCGATGAGATATGAACGCCACATGGGGGATTGATTTAAGTAGTCAAAGTTGCCTGCTGTAAGGAGATGCTTAGCTGGTGGCATCGCCATGAATTCGGCTTGGGTTTAGGCTTCAAATATAAATTTTTTTTGATTAACGAAACAAAATATCCTGCTTATCTTTAGCCCCATGTCAGGAGTAGCTCTTCGCCATAGGGACGTTCAGCCGTATCTCGGCACGGCTTTTTGGGGCTGGCGCATAGCAACTGAACGCTGCTTTGAGCTTCTCAATGCCTTTTATGAATGCGGTTTCAGATATGTGGATACGGCTACCAATTACCCCATAGACAAGCAGCCGGAGCACTTTCGCCTGGCCGAGAGCATCTTGCAGCAGTGGATAAGGGCGCATGGGGTCGGCGACCTCAGGATTTGCCAGAAAGTGGGCAGCCTCAACAACACGGGCGGGCCGGAGCATCTGCTCAACCCCTCTTTCCTCTTGCTCAATGCCACTTATTACCGCAACAAATTCGGCTCCAATTTGCACTGCCTGATGTGGCATTGGGACAAGCGCAGGGACGAGGAGGCCATCGCCAAAAGTTTAGAGGTGGCTGCCGACCTTGTCGCAGAAGGCATTGCAGCGGGTTTTTCAGGGCTGGAGCATCCCGCCATCCACGCGTCTCATTGGTTTGAAAGGGAGGTCTCCCTGCCTGAAGACCGGGCCGATGATTTTTCCCGCCCTTATCTTCAACTCAAGCACAACCTCTTCCAATCGGCTTACAGCCATTATGCGCCCTTTCACGGGCGTGCGCGCTTCATTGCTTATGGCATCACTGCGGGCGGGCTGAAATTTGGCGAAAGCCGGATGGAAACGCTGCGGGCGAGGGGAGGCCAACCTCAGAAATTCCGCAGGCACTTAGATTCCCTTCAGCAATATTTGGCGAAAGCCTTCCCCCAACAAACCTTCACTTTCCACGAGCTCGGCATGATCTATGCCTCCTTCCTCCCCGGACTGAGCGGCCTTTTGCTGGGAGCTTCCAATACGGCACAGTTGGAGCATAGCCTGAGCTTTTGGCAGGGGAGGGATCGCGAGCACGATCGCAAAATCTATGAGGCCCTGCTCGCGTGGAAAAAAAGCGAGGGCCTATGAAAAAATTTTCCTGTGATTTTTTGGTCGTTGGGGGAGGCCTGTTTGGAAGCTATGCGGCGCTCTATCTGGCCGGCAAGGGATATGATGTTGCGCTGTTGGAAAAGGAGGATCGGCTTTTTACCAAAGCCTCTTTGGTCAATCAGGCCAGATTGCACTCGGGCTACCACTACCCGCGCAGCATTGCCACGGCCCTGATGTCCAATGACTATAAACAGCGATTTGCCGAGGAGCATAAGGATTTTATTCTTTTCGAATTGGAAAAGTATTACGCCATAGATCGCTACGGTTCTTATACGGATTCTGCCCAGTTTGAGCGCTTTTGCGAGTATTTGAATCTGCACTGCGATCCTGTGAGCCGGCATCCGCTCTTTCGCTTTGATCGCCTTGAGGCTTTGTATCGTACCACGGAGCCTTCCTTCGACCCGGCCCTCATCAGCGCTTATTATCGCCGCAGGCTGACGGAAGAAAAACGCATCCGGCTATTTACCGGTGCCTGGCCCCTCCGGGTTGAGGGGGATGCTCCCGTGTGGAAAGTATTGGTTCAACACGGTGATGAACAACTCCTGTTGCAGGCGGGCGGCGTGCTCAATGCCACTTACTCGGCCAGCAATGCCGTCAATCGCATATTTGGCGTAAGCCCCATCCCTCTGATGCATGAGATTTCTGAGATAGCGCTGTTGTATGCGCCGGGTTTGGATAAAATCGGCCTGACGGTGATGGACGGCCCTTTTGGTTCTGTCATGCCTTTCGGAAAATCGGGACTGCACTCGCTTTCTTCCGTAGCCTATACGCATCATCGCGTGTCTTACGAGGAAAAACCCCGCTTTTCCTGCCAGGAGCAACAAGTGCATTGCCTGCCCGGGCGGCCGGATGACTGCAATGCCTGTGCTGCACAACCGGCCTCGAACTACGACAAAATGGCCCTGCAAATGCAGCGCTATTTCAAGGATGCCGGCAATTGGCAGCATTACTTTTCGCTTTTCACCATCAAATCCAAGCTGCAGGCCAATTTCATAGATGACGGCCGTCCTACGGAAATTCTCAGCTTGCGGGAAAATCCGTCTTTTTACTGCATCTTTGCAGGCAAGATCAACTCTATTTACGAAATCGAAAAAGTACTCTGAACATGCCCCGGAACATCCACGTCTATTCCGAGATCGGTGCCCTCAAGCGATTGATCATTCATGCTCCCGATGAGGGCATCATGCGCATTTCGCCCAAGCGGGCTGAGGAATTGCTCTTTGACGACATCGTGCATCTGCCGTTGATGCAGCAGGAATACGATACCTATCGCCGCGTTTTACAGGCCTTCGTAGGAGAGGAAAACCTGCTCGAAGCGCGGGATTTACTGACCGGCGCTTTGGCTGCCGATGAGGAGTACAGCTCCTGGGTGATAGAGCGTACCATCGAATACGAAGAACTGCCTAAAAGTTGTGGAGATGCCTTTCGGCAAATGCAGCCCGGGACCCTGGCAGAGGTCTTGATTTCGGGCTATTGGGCCGAGGAAGACCGCTATTTTTTTGACCCCATTCCCAATTTTATTTTCACCCGGGACATCGCCGTGGCAGTCAATGACCATATTGTCATTACCAAAGCTGCCAAGGAAGCCCGCGCGCGGGAAAACTTTCTGACCCGCTTTATCTTCTGGTCCAACCCACTGTTTAAGGAAGTCAAGGAAAGTGGCCGCCTGATCAACCTGAACGATGTGGATCGCTTCCCTCCTTCCCGAAGAGGCGAGCGGGTATCCATGGAGGGGGGCGATATGATGATCATCAACAGCGACTATCTGCTCATCGGATGTGGTGAGCGCACTACGCCCCACGCCATAGAACTGCTTACCGAAGAGCTCTTTAAGCGGGATGTGGTCAAAAATGTGGTGCGTATCAACATTCCCATAGACCGCACCTTTATGCACATTGATACGCTTTTCACCCATATATCTGCAGAGCACCTGGTGGCTTATAAGCCCATTGTGATGGATGGCCTGGGCTCCAATGTGGAAGTCAGGCGCAGCAACGGGACGCTGCGCTATTACCCCAGCATCAGGGATTTCTTTCTCAATGAGATCAACCCGCACATGGAGTTTATTCCGGTAGGAGGAGGCGTGAGCCCCTATCAGGAGCGCGAACAATGGACCGATGCGGGCAACCTGTTGGCCGTAAAGCCCGGTGTAGCTCTGTCTTACGACCGCAACCCCTATACGGAGAAGACTTTTGAGGATTTCGGCTATCAGATTATGTCGGCTACAGACTTCCTGGCGCAGGTGGAAAAAGGCGCGCTCAAGCCGCAAGAGCTGGAGCACACCATCATTACCCTGCCCTCCTCAGAGCTTTCGCGCGGAAGGGGAGGCACGCACTGCATGAGTTGCCCGATAGAGCGGCTGTAGTATGACTCGGGGCAGGTGAAAATTTTTAGACCATGTATCAGTTCGATTTTAAAAAACGGGTTCGTTATGCCGAAACCGATAAGATGGGCTATCTTTACTACGGGCAATACCCGAAGTATTACGAGATTGGCCGTGTGGAGATGCTGCGTTCGCTCGGCATGAGCTATCGCGAGATGGAAGACGAGCTGGGCGTGATGATGCCGGTAACTTCTCTGGAGATTCGCTACCTGCGTCCGGCTTATTACGATGAGTTGATCACCATTCGCACCAAGTTGCTTAAATGGCCGGAGATGCGCATTCAATTTCACGTGGAGTTGTACAACGAAGCTGGCAAGTTGCTGAATGCCGGCAAGGTGCGCCTCGCTTTTGTGGATGTCAAAACCGGCAAGACCGTAACAGCGCCGGAGGCCTTGTTAGAAGTTTTGCGGCCGTATTTTTGAATATCCCTTACATGAAAATAAGTTGGCAGCATATCAAAGAAGCTTTTTGGGAATTACCTGTGGTAAAAGCGGCCGTACATTGGTTGCAGACGCATTCCCTGCCGGGTTTTGGGGGCGTTCCGCTGTATGATGTATTGGTTTTCATTCGCAATGAGTTGCAGCATCAGGCGCTGGTTACGAGAGCCAATGCCATGGCTTTCAGTTTCTTTTTGTCGCTCTTTCCCTCCATGATTACCCTGCTGGCGCTTTTGCCCTATGTGCGCACCTACATTCTGAGCTACATTCCGGGAGGCGGGAATTACATGGATGTTTTGGCGCGCGAAATTCACCTCATCATGCCGGGTGAGGCAGGGGAGATGCTTCTCGACACCATCGAAGACCTGACGACCCGCCCCCGGGCAGGGCTTTTTTCTTTGGGTTTTTTCCTGACTTTGTACTTCGCCTCCAATGGCATGAGGGCCATGTTGCGCAGTTTTGAAAAATCCCACCCTTCCACCTACATCCATCGCTCAACGCTGCAAAAGGAGTTGATCTCTCTGGGACTGACTTTTCTGATGGGGCTCTTGTTGGCAGGCTCCATCGTCCTGGCTGTCCTCGGGCACAACATCGTGATTTGGGTGGCGCAGTACGTGAAGCTCGACAATTTCACCACCATGGCCATTCAGTTATTGCGCTATTTGTTGGTGGTTTTGTTCTTTTACGGAGGTATTGCCACCATATACCGCTACGGGCCTCCGGTCAAAAAGCGTTTTTCTTTTTTCTCACCCGGGGCGACGCTGGCGACCATTTTGTCTTTGCTCAGCTCTCTGGCCTTTTCTTTTTACGTGGATGCCTTCAACACCTACAACAAGCTTTACGGCTCCATCGGCACCATCATCGTCGTCATGCTTTGGATACAGATCAACTCTTTCGTACTCCTCACCGGCTATGAGCTCAATGCAGCCATTGCCGTCAATCGCGATTTGAAAGCGATGAGGGAAGAGGAGGAGTGATTATTCCAAAAGATAGCAAATGTTTTTCAAGTCCTCCACCAAAGACCTTGCAGAGATGGTAGCTCCGCTGATGGCATCGGGTTGTTGGCCGTAGGTGAGTTCGCAGCCGCGCAGGCCTTCCATTTGGCGCAGCCAGCTTTTCGAGCTGATCTGATAGCCGTAATCGGATTCCATTTCGAGCATGAGGATGCGTTTGATGCGGCGGTCCGGATCGAGAAAGACGGCATAGGTGAACTCTTCGTAGGCCACACCCTTATCTGTACCTCCTTCGAAGCAGCCGCCCAGGTGGCAGGCTGCAGATTTGCGTATGAGGAGCCAGCCGAGCAGTGTGTCTGCATGGCTTAGCCGGTAGAGGCGGTCGGGCGTACCGATCAAGGTGTTGGGCGGGGGTGTTTGTTTTCCTGCGGGCGGCGCAGTTGCCGGCATTTGCCCTCCCCGGAGTGAGGCAGGCCGAAAGGCGGGATGCTCTATTTCTTCCCATTTGACCTCCAGCCCGGGCCACAACTTGCGGATGACTCGTTTGAGTTGTCGCTCGTGAGGCCAAACAGCAGCTATGGTGAGCAGGGCGGATAGCGTGAGGAGGAGGATTTTTTTCATGATAAGAGGGTTTTACTCAGACGGGTAGTTGCCCAATGGCAACAACCCGCCTGAGTATGTTAGAACCACACGCCTACGCCTGCGTTGAGCATTTGATTCCACTGGCTGTCTAAGGCCGATTGTTGCCAACGGTAGTCGAGCTTCAGGGCCATGCCCGTATTGAATTTCCAGGCTGCACCGACGAACCAGGCGTGCCGCTTGTAGGCGGGATTGGGGTTGTGGCTGTCGGTCTTGCTGTTGGTGTCGTAAAATTCGTAGCGCACAAAAGGTACCAGGGCCCTTCCTTTGGCGGGGTCGCGGAAAAACTCTGCAGCCGCTTCGAGGTAATAGCCTTGCATGAGCGAGCCCAGCTCGGCGCCGGTGAAGGCATTGTAGGCTTCTGTGTGACTTAGGCGGGCATAGATGTACTGTGCGCGCAAATTCCAACGCCCTTTTTTGAATCGCACTGCCGTGCCCAGCATCAAAGTGCCGATGACAGAACTGTCGGCCCGTGCCACAGCTTTGGCATCCCTGCGGTCCAGTCCGCTGAAGAGGTCTGATTGCGTCTTGCCTGCGTAGAGCGAGGCGCTCCATTCCAGGCCCGGCAGGCCGTAGTAGCTAAGCTTGGCCGAGAGTGCCGGATTGTGTACAAAAGATTCAATGGCTTTTTGACGCCCCTTGCGCAGGCCGGAAGAGGCTTTCAGCAGCCCCTGCCCGTCTTTGTAAGAGGCAAAGCCATTGAGTACATAAATCTGGTAATTCAGGGAGGCCACCGGCAGACGTCCCGTGAATCCCGCGCCCATTTCCCGCCAGGTGGATGGCACAAGATAGGTGTCCAACAGCGGGCGTTCGACTCCGGAATAGGTGGGGGGCTCGTGGTATTCGTTGATGATGCCCATGGGCACGAGCAGTACCCCTGCCTTGAAGCGCAGGGCTTCGTGAAATTTCCAGGACATCCAGGCTTGTTCGATGAAAATTTCGGAACCGTGCTCGACTTCAATTTCCGACATAAACCGCAGGCGTGCATTGTAGCGATAAGCCAGGGTTGTAACCAGACGATGGGCATCTAAAGTGCCGGTTTCATAGGTACTTTTCCCGACAGGCTGATTGTAGTCGAGCTGAGCATAAGCGCCTATAGCCAGGCCCGAAGCGGGAAAAGGTGAATTGGGAATGAATGTGGAGTCAGTTGTGGTTTGGGCTGTCATTCCGGCTGCTACTCCCAGCCAGCAGGCAAAAAATGCTATCCATTTTGTTCTCATGGCAGTGGGTTTGGTAAAGTCTGTGGTTTATTCCTGTAGCTGGCAGCTTTTGTAAGCCGGAGCAAAAGTAGGGATTTGTTTTTATTTAGACTAAATAAAAATAGCAATCGAAAAAAAATGGGGAGCTTTGCTCCCCATTTTCAAAAATGATTCATTTGGTTTTTTCCCTCAGAGAGTTACTTTGACTCCGGCCTGAAGGATGGAGATGCCCCAGCCGGCTTCGCCATAGAGGCTGATGCGGTTGTTGACGTACCAGGTAGCGCCGACAAAGGCGGTTACGAGGAGTTTGTCTTCGGGTTGGCCGTACTTGTAGGGCTTGGTTTGTGTGGGCTCGTCGGTCTTGGGCAGTTCGGCTACGGTACCATCAATGTTGAGTTGGGTAACCGTGGAGCGGTACAGGCCCAGCATGCTGCCGCCATAGACGTCCACGCGTTCGAAGCGGGTGGTGTGCAGAGCAGCTTTGAGGCCAAACATGCTGCTGCTGTTGCGATAGCGCACTTGCGTCTCATCTGCCAGGGTTTGCAACCCGGAGGTAGCCACAGAATAGCCTGCATAGCCGCTGAGCTCCAACATGCCTTTGAAGCGATATCCGGCAGCTACGGATACGGGCCATACGTTTTGCGTGGCCTGATCTTTCAGGTAAGTGGGAAGTACGCCGGCAGAGAGCGAGAGCGTTAGTCCGGCCCGCTCAGTCTGTGCAAAGAGGGGAAAAGACAGTACAAAAGCAAAGAAAAAAACAAAAGTTCTCATGTGGGATTTTTTTGGAGTGAAAGGGGTTTGTTCGTTTAAAAAAGTTCGTGGGTTTAAGCCTGTCGTTTTGGCGCCGCAAAGGTAAGATTAATTTTGTTCTCAAAACGCCCAAAACTTATCATTTATTTTGCGGCGGGCCCGTTTTAGAGGCCTTAACCAAATATAATTTGGTTTATTTTAAAAAACTTCATTTTTATTTGGGTTTTGAAAAAATGAATATGTCCTCTTGTTCGGGCTTTTTTTTAAACTGCTGAAAGATTTTTTTCATAACCGGGCCTTTTTTGTTAGGGATAACACCTGCCGAGGCGTTTCCCCCTACTCGCATAACGCAAAAAGTGGTGAAAGTGACAGGGTTAAGGCAGCTTTTTGTATAATATCTGACAAAGACAGCCCAAAAAGAAAAAGCCGAAGGCAGCCGGCATGAGCAGAGTATCACTCAAACCGTATAGCCTGCACAGGCGTGATGCGCGTAACGAGATAGGAGGGAATGATGAGGAAAAGCAGCGTAACAGCCAGCGTCAGCAAGTTGATGCCGATGATGGCGGCGAAGTTAAACTCTATGGGGGCCGTAGAGAGGTAGTAACTCTCTTCAGACAAGCGGATCAGCCCGAAGCGCTGTTGCAGCCAGCCCAACCCCAGCCCGATCAGATTGCCCCAAAAAAGGCCCAGGACGATGATGTAGCCGGCGTAGTACAGGAATATTTTCCGGATGCTCCAGTCCGTACTGCCCATGGCCTTGAGGATGCCGATCATGCGCGTGCGCTCGAGGATGAGGATGAGCAGGGCCGTGATCATGTTGATGATGCCGACTACGAGCATCAGCGTCAGGATGACCACTTCGTTGATGTCTTGCAGGCTGAGCCATTCAAAGATCTGGGGAAACTTTTCGCGTATGGTCTCTGCATACAAATCGGGGGGGAGCACTTCGCCATAGATGTAATTGGCAATCATCTCCAGATCGCTGAGGTCGTCCACAAAAACCTCAAAACCGCCCACCTGATCGGGTTCCCAGCCCTGCAATTGCCGGATTTTGCGGATATCAACCAGGGCAAATTGCTTGTCGTACTCTTCCAGCCCGGTGCGGAAAAGCCCCTTTACGCGGAAGGCCCGCTTCAGTTGTTTGCCGTGCTTGACGAAGTGTACGATCAGCTTGTCGCCCGTTTTTAAGTGCAGGCGTTTGGCCGTTTGTTCGGAGATGAGGATGCCGGAGGAGACCGTGCTGTCGGACAGCGCTAAGTGTTCGCCTTCTTTGAGGTATTGGTCCATGAAGTCCCAGCGAAAATCCGGCCCTATGCCTTTGAGGATGATGCCCTCCAACTCGTCTTTGGTTTTGATGATGCCGGGTTTCAGAGCAAAGACCTGTATGTGCTCGATCTTGCCCCTGAGTTCCTTTTCGCGTTTGCCGAAAGGCAGAGGAAATCCCAAAAACCTGCGCTCTTCGTAATAACCCAACTTTTCCGGCAACTGCAGGTCCGGATAAAAATCCTGCCTGATGCTGACGGGCGCCTGCTCGAGCATGGTGCCCGATACGTCTGCTGAAGTAATGTGAATGTGTCCCCAGAAGCCAAACATCTTCTCGCTGATCTGATGCTTAAAGCCGGCAATCAGCGCCGTG
>JALVES010000142.1 GCA_027030635.1 Saprospiraceae bacterium
CCAGGATGGTGCCACGGCGCATTTTCTTGCGGTAGTTGTTGATGAAGATGTTGCGCATGATGGTTACTGCCCAGGCTTTGAAGTTGGTGCCACGGCGGTATTTTTCGGCATTCGTGAGAATGCGAAGTACGGTATCCTGGTAGAGGTCGTTGGCATCGGCCATGTTGCCCGTCAACTTCAGTGCAAAAGCTCGCAAAGAGTTTTTGACTTGTTCGAGTTGATCTTGTATGTAGCTGTTCATAATTTTCGGCGTTTTGGTTGAGTTGCCCGTGGCGTTGCAGGCAGCTCGATTGTCATTTTCGTTTACAAAGATACATCTTTGAAACGGAAAGTTGTATGTATTTTTGACAATTTAGACTGATTTTTAATAAATTTAAGTAAACTTTAACAGTTGGTGCAAACTTAAGACGTAATTCTGAGCTTGAGACACCTTTGCTGCATAAAAGTTTAGAGCCTCCTTTGAGCTCCGGTAGTTGCCCCCATGAACTTTTGCAGGGCGGGGGCGTTATTGTATGCAAACGAGCGGGTTTCATACTGGCCCAAATAATACGCATTATTTTTCTATTTCGCGCAGTCGTTGGTCGTTAAGCGGGGCGTTTTCATCGAAAATCTCAGGAATTTATGAGTTGTCGTTCGGATTTGCCGGAATTTTTGGGTGCGAACATCCGTCATTTGCGTCGAGGCAAAGGGTGGAGTCAGGAGGAGTTGGCGCGGCAGACCGGCTTGACGAGGGGGCGTATAGCTTCTTATGAGAGTGGTTGTGCTGAGCCTCCGCTTAGGAGTCTTTTTTCGTTGGCGGAGGTGTTGGAGGTTTCTGTATGGGATTTGGTGTGTACGGATTTGCAGAGAGGAGAGCCCGTTGCTCCGGAAAAGCGTTTTTCGTTTTCGGCTATTTTGACCAATCAGGCGCGCATACAGGCTTTGCAGCAGGAGGCATTGGAGTTGGAGAAGGTGATAGAGGGTTTGTTCAAATGCCATTGCTACAAGGTGAACAATCTGAGGAATGTTCCGGACGATTTGCTGAGTTTGCGCCACGATTTTGAGCAGTTGCACAGCATGAGTTGCCGTTTGTTGGACATCCACAAGGAGATTATGTCTTTGATGTCCTTTGTTCAGGCGCCTGTTGAGCAGGAAGGGGGAGGCGCTTAAGAGGTGATGAATCGTTTTCTGAAGGCGGTCAGGCTGCTTTGTCCGTTTTTTCTATTCTTTTGCTTTTTCTTTTCGAGATAATGGCGGTGAAAGACCAGCAGGGGCACGTCTATTTGCTGCAGGTTGCCTTGGTGGTAAGCGTGCTCAAAAAGGTTTTCGAAGAGGTTTTGCCTTTTGCTCATCATGACGATGAGGTCCATTTGGTGTTCCTGGATGTACTCGGGCAGGAGTTCGTAGATATACTCTGCGGGCACTGATTTTTGGATGAGGAAGTTGCTGTTGTGGAGCAGTTCTTTTCTCAGCGCCCAGGTGGATGCGCCGCTTTCTTCTACATTTATGTAGTGGAGGTCTGCTTTGAATTTAATGCTCATCTGCAGGATGCAGCTTTGTACGGTGGGGTTGAGTTTTTGGTATTCGCCCCCTACGATGAGGATATTGTGTATGGGGCGAAAGGTGAAGTTGGCGGGGATGACGAGTACGGGGCATTCAGCCTGAGCGATGACTCCGGTGGTTTTGGTACCGATGATTTTTTTGAAGGCGCTGTAGGCGTGCTTTTTACCCATGGCGATGAATCGGCAGCCGTCTTCTTTACTGGCTTTGACGATTTGCTCTTGCGCATCGCCTTTGCGCAGCATGAGGCTGAGGCCTTCGGGTATGCAGTGGTCGGGGGCTATTTGTGCAAATTTGGTGAGGCGGCTCCAGGCCTGGCTCTTTTGGCGGCGGGGTATCCAGCCGGTTCGGCTGAGGAGGGGTAGAGGTTTGTACACGTGCAGGACGCTGAGGTCCATGTTGTAAGAGCGGGCAAATTGATAGGTATATCGCAGAGCATTTTGGGATTCCGGCGAGAGGTCTGTCGGAAAGATGATTCGGTTTGGGTTCATAGTTGGGATGGTTTTGTCTTAAAACGCACTTTTGCGGGTGGTAAATATAGGGGGTTTTTCTTTAACGGTTTGGGGGCGTTTAGCGTTTAGCGTTTAGTGTTTAGTGTTTAGTGTTTAGCGTTTAGCGTTTAGGGTTTAGGGTTTAGGGTCGGGGAGTTTGGTGTGATTATGAGGTTATGGAAGCTTGTGGGGAGGTGGAAGCAAGGATTTTGGGTTCGGGTATTGATGCAAAATGTTTTTTGACGTGCATTTGTGAAACTTTTTGTGCATTTTTGCAAGGTGTAGAAAAGCTGGTTAAAAGTTTTTGTTTTGTTTAGCGTTTAAATTCATTTATAAGTGAATATCTTTGCGACAATTGAGGAGGAATACAGTTTTGAGCTTATTACTCTTTATTAGGAGCTTAACCTTTTAGATTGAGCCTGCCGAAATCCGCGAGAATCCGCCGCACCCGCGTAAATCTTTAGGCTGAGCCTGCCTGCTGCCGAGGCACCGGCAGGCAGGCTTGCCGAAGTCCACGCCTGCCTGCTGCAGGTAGGTTCTATTACGGCATTGTTGCCTACCGTCAATAGTGACATGATAGAACGCGGATGACGCGGATTTCGGCAAGCTCAATCTGACAGATGACGCGGGTTTTCGCGGGTTTTAAGGACGGTTCAATTGTCAGATGCTGTCATTTATTTTTATGCAACTTTGAAATCAGGCCTGAGTTGGGAAAAAATAAAAAAGTATATGAAGATTTGCTGAATTTTGGTCATCTTGTCATCCAAATTCTTAATGAACCATTGACCATGAAACCTAAGTTTAATTCTGTGGCTGATTTTTTTCAGAAAGAATCTTCTAAAGAGGCTCAGTATTTTGTATCCATGAACATGGATATATCCGAGCAGGTGATGAAGTATTTGAAAGAAAAGGGCTGGACTCAAAAAGATTTTGCCAAGGCTTTGGGTAAGACGGAGTCTGAAGTTAGTAAATGGTTGGGCGGAATGCACAATCTGACTTTAAAAAGCATAGCCAAAATGGCTGCCGTTTTAGAGAAGGATATTCTTATTACTCCCTGTGAAGCTAAGGCACGGTATCAGTCAGTGAAATACGTAACATTAGCTGTTTATGGTGGTATCAATAAGGATATTGACCGACAACAAGAAGGGGGAAGGATTTCTGAAGGAGGCGGTGTGATGAGGAGTGCAGCATATAAGCATACAGTAAGAAGAGGAGACGCTCAAAAGTGGGACGAGGCCAAGCATTAGCCGGCAGTCTGATGAACATTGCTTATGGCACCTCAAGGGGCATTGTCTTGACGCAAACCCGAAATACCTATTTCAACGGCATATTGCTTCCGGTTATTGATGTTACGGAGCTGTTGAAAGAGCCATCTGTTACCAGTTCTAAATAGTGTTTTTTAAGCAGGGCTCCGCACTGTCTGCTGTCGAAATGTTCTTCTATGAGGCGGCGGGCGTTGTGGGAGAATGAGGCGTATTCTGTTTCATTCATTTGGCGGAAGCGGAGCAGGGCCTGGCTGAGGCATTCCGTGTTGCCTTCGGGGCAGAGCAGTCCGCTTTGGTTGTGTTTGACGCGTGAGGGGATGCTGCAGTGGCGGGTGCTGACGACGGGCATGCCCGTTGCCTGGGCATCGAGCAGGGCGATGGGCGCATCGCCTTCGCAATCGCCGTCGGGTGCGTGGCGGCTGGGTTGGAGGAAGAGGTCGAAGGCTTGCAGAAAGTGGTGAAATTTGCCGAAAGGCGTAAAATCCAGAAATTGTACCTGCTCTTCGAGTTGGTGATGGCGGACGTAGTTTTGGAGGCGGGCGTAGAGGTCGGCATCCACCACTTCGCCGGTG
>JALVES010000143.1 GCA_027030635.1 Saprospiraceae bacterium
AAAGCCTCCCTGCAGACTCATCGAAGCGATGCCGCTTTCTTCATCACGCGCCACCAATTGAACCGTCACTTCACTTTCGGGGCTGACATGCACCTCGGAACCATCCGAATAGATGGTCAAAGCGCTGATAGGGCCCGATGGGGTCATGACAAAATCGGTTACCCACCACTCTAATTGAGGGGCATCGGTATCAGCGGAATCAGGCACAACCATGCCCTCACCACAGGTATCTTCAGGATCACAGGAGCTGGCGAACAGTGTAAAAGCCAACAAAACGAATAAAGAAAAATGGGAAAGTTTCATTTGCATTGGGGTTAAAAATGAAAAATCGGTTCACAGGTATATCTGTTCCGGTAAAATAATCTTACCCCCGCATGGACTTTGCCGTAAATTTGTACCTTAGCGATTCAAAAAGAACAGCCCATGGAATCCTTTGAAATTGAAAACATTACCCGGGAAGTGCAGCAGGCCGGCGCCTTTGTAGAACGCCTGCAAGAAGAGACGAAGAAAACCATCATTGGGCAGGAGCACATGATGCAACGCCTGCTGATAGGTCTGCTGGCTGAAGGGCATATCCTCCTCGAAGGTCTCCCCGGTCTGGCTAAGACGCTGGCCATCAAAACGCTCTCAAAAGCCGTACAGGCCAGCTACCATCGCATTCAGTTTACGCCCGACCTGCTGCCTGCGGACATCATCGGCACCATGATATACAATCAACAAAAGGGCGAATTTACCATCAGCAAAGGTCCCATCTTTGCCAACTTCATCCTGGCTGATGAAATCAACCGCGCGCCTGCCAAGGTACAGGCAGCCCTGCTCGAAGCCATGCAGGAACGCCAGGTAACCATAGGCGGACACACCTACCGGCTCGAAGAGCCCTTCCTCGTCCTCGCCACCCAAAACCCCATCGAGCAGGAAGGCACCTACCCCCTGCCGGAAGCCCAAACCGACCGCTTCATGCTCAAAGTGCTTGTGGACTACCCAAAGCCCGAAGACGAACTGGAGATCATGCGCAAAAACCTCTATGCCCAAAACTTCGGCCAGGTTCAGCCCGTCATTGACACCCGCGAAATCCTCGAAGCTCGCAAAGCTGTGCGCAAAGTCTATGTAGATGCCAAAATAGAGCAATACATCCTCCAAATCGTACTCGCCACGCGCAAGCCCTCTCAATTCGGCTTAGACAAACTCGAACCAATGATCTCCTACGGCGCCTCTCCCCGGGCCGGCATTTTCCTTGGCAAAGCCGCCCGTGCCCTGGCCTTCCTCGAAGGGCGCGGCTATGTATTGCCCGATGACGTTCGCGCCTTGGGGCACGACGTGCTGCGCCACCGAATCGGTCTCACCTACGAGGCTGAAGCCGAAGAGATTACGGCAGAAAACATCATAGATGACATCTTCAACGCCGTGGAAGTCCCCTGATGGAAGTCTTTGAAAACATCCGCCCCTGGTTAGAGCAAAACAAGCTCGAGCTGGCCTTCAATCCCCGCGAACTCCGCCATATCCCCCAGGATCGCTGCGTAGCACTGGTCATGAACAAGGTGCTGCCGGGCTTAGACGCCCTGTTGCTTAATGAACTTTTGCGGCAACTGAATCGGCCCTACATCCTCCTGGAATCTCCTCCTTCCGAAGACTTCCCCAGGCAGGAAATATCTATGGGCCTGGTCGTGGATTTCCCCAACACGCCTCTGAAAAAAATGCGCCGCAACCGACAACTCAACAAGCTTTTCGGGCAGTTGCGCAAAAAAAATCTCCCCATCATTCCCTTGCGCCTCCACATCCCCGAATTGGAGAAATACCCCCAGGCCATGCGGGCCTTTCAATTTCACCGCGCACAGCGCAAGCCTATAAAGGCACAGTTGCGCATAGGCCAGGCCATCCTGCCCGAAGAGCAAAAAAAACTCGGCAAAAACAGTCATTTCAGACTTTACCTCCAATCCAGACTCTTTGCACTCGGTACAGCACTACAAGTGCAATCCTTCTTCTTCCCCACTTCTCAGTCAAAACAGGAAGAAAACCAAATGCTCCCCCTTGCCGCAGCCACGGATTCTGCGCTCATCTCGCAGGAAATGCAGTCGCTGACTTTTGGAAACCTCATCGCCTCCCAGGGCAAATACGACATCTTCGTAGCCAAAGCCGAACAAATTCCCAACGCCCTCTTAGAAATAGGCCGCCTGCGCGAACTGACCTTTCGCGAAGTGGGTGAAGGCACCGGCAAAGAGCGGGATATTGATGAATACGATTTGTATTATCACCAGCTCATCATTTGGGACCGGGAAGCCCAACGCATCGCAGGCGGTTATCGCATGGGCCCAGGCGATGAAATTTTCACCAAATATGGCGTGCAGGGATTCTACATCCACAGCCTCTTCCGCATCAAACCCGGCTTTTACCCTTTCCTGCGCCAATCCGTTGAGTTGGGGCGCTCCTACGTCGTCCCCGACTACCAAAGACAGCGCCTGCCGCTCTTCCTGCTCTGGAAGGGCATCCTCTACTTTCTCCTGCAAAATCCACAGTATAAAAGTCTGTACGGCCCTGTAAGCATCAGCAAGTACTACACCAACATTTCCAAGAACCTGATCGTCGCCTACATCCGCAAATTCTATTTCGATCATGAACTGGCGCAATACTTAGAACCCCGCCGGCCCTTCCGCTTTCAAACTTCGCGGGAAGTAGATCTGGACCTCCTTTTAGAAAACCTCAAAGCCGACACCCAAAGTTTAGACAACCTCATTCAGGATATTGAACCTCAGCATTTCCGCCTTCCGGTACTCATCCGTCAATACATCAAACTCAATGCCCGCTTCATCAGCTTTAATGTGGACCCCAATTTCTCGGATGTCCTGGACGGTTTCCTCATGTTAGACCTCAAGGACGTTCCGCTCAACATGCTTGAAGCCCTGCAAAAAGACCAACCCAAATGAGCTTTCTAAGAGCCCTGTGGCGCATCGCTTTTTTCCTCCTCGGTGCCAGCGCAACCCTTGCCCGCATCATCCTGCACAGGCTGTTACACGGCCCTGACTTAGACTACACCCTCTATCAACGCAAAAAGTACATCCGTCTGCTCATCAAAGTGCTGGGCACGCGTATAAAACGTCTTGGTACGCCACCACCGCCCGAAAAAGGCCCCTGTCTCTTCGTCGGTAACCACCGTTCCTATTTCGACCCCATTGTCGTACTCGCTGATGTTACAGCGCTCCCCGTCTCCAAAGCCGAAGTAGCTCATTGGCCCTTCATCGGCTTTGCCGCCAGACAAACCGGCGTGCTCTTCGTCAAAAGAGAGCAGTTCGAAAGCCGCAGAAAAACCCTCGAAGCCATGCGCGAAAAGTTGCAGCAAGGCTACTCCATCCTCCTCTTCCCCGAAGGCACCACCAGCGAAACGGGACACAAATTGCTCCCCTTGCGCCCCGGCTCCTTCCGCCTCGCTGCCGAGCTGAACATTCCCGTAGTCCCCTTCGCCATAGAATACCAAAACCCCGGCGATGCCTGGATTGGCGATGACACCTTCATCCCCCACTTCTTCCGCTGCTTTGGCAAAAAGCACACCCACATATCCCTCTCCTATGGGCCCCCCATGCAAAACTCCGATCCCGAAAAGCTGAGAGAAGAAGTGAGAGCGTGGATTGATGGGGAGTTGGATTCTTTTAAAAATCTTGATCAAAGAGTTGTATAAAACAACAAAAAGCTGTATATTCGGGGCAACCTAAAAAGCAGAGCACCAATGGATACAAATCTGGATAGCACAAAACTCCGATTGATTCAACTCATATTCCTCCTCCTCCTGCTACCCCTACATCAGGCATCCTCCCAATCCATATCCTGGAGCCCGTTGGCAGACATGCCCGTGGCTGTCAG
>JALVES010000144.1 GCA_027030635.1 Saprospiraceae bacterium
ATTGACGGGCTAAAGCCCGCCCAACTAAACACTAAACGCTCAACGATACACGATACACGATAAACCAATCCCCCCGATTCCCCCGATTCAACCGATTTCACCGATTTCACCGATTCAACCGAATTTCACCTCACCAAATTCACCTCCCCGCTCAACACTTCCTCCTCGCCCGACAAAGTATTCAAATACCTGAACAGCCAGGTATAGACGCCCGCCGGAGCATCGCCCCCATCCCAGGCGAAGGGAACTTCCCGGGTAGAGTACAGCAGGCCGCCCCAGCGATCATAGACTTGCAGTTCGATGCCCTCGTAGTCTTTGCCTTGCGGCAAAAACTGATCGTTGAGGCCGTCGCCGTTTGGCGAAAAAGCTGTGGGCATGTAGATACGCGAGCGGCAATCGCTGAGGCTGAGCTCGAAGTTTTCGAGAAAGGGACAACCAAAGACCTCCGTTTCCACCGCATAGCTGCCCGCCTGCCAAAGTTGTTGCGGAGGAATTTCTGTGTATGGACTATAAGGCGCCAAGACATAAGGCAGGTGCTGCTCACAAACCACAGTGTCCGCCGGCAAAATGAGCGGCGGACCTTCGGTGAGCAAATCCTGGAGAAAAGTCAGCGCCACCGTATCGCGCAGCGTGCAGTAGCCGTCGAAAGCCTCCAGGCTGTACGTACCCGAACTGTTGACCTCCAGCTCCGGCGCTGTGCTGCCATTGCTCCAGAAGTAGGAGGTCAAGGGTCGTTCAGCATTTGCCGAAAGGCTGAAGGGCGGATCGTCACAGAGGGTGCGGTCGGCACCCAGCAGGTCTAAGTCGTCGGGCAGTACCACCAGCTCGCGGCTGTAAAAATCGGAGCAGCCAAAGAACCAAACATGTTGCTCAATAACATATACCCCATTTTCCGGAAAACATAGTTCAGGCTTAGACACCCAAATAGATGTATCAAAATCAGGGCCTGAAATGTCCCAACGGACAATGCTCGCAAAGCTATTTTCCAGGCTATCCGGAGACCAGCAAAAAGACTTACAAATGGTATCAACTGTATAAAAATAAGGAGAAGGTTCCTCTAAAGCAACACAATAAGGCTCGGTCTCCACTCCTGCAGACTCGACCGAACAAGGCAGTAACGGCAAGTCTCCTGCCTCATGTTTAGTCCAAAACACATTTTCGACATCAAAAAGGTCCTCATCAATTACATCTAAACAAACTTCATATTGAGGACAGCTCTCAATTTCACCATCAAAAGTTGTTCTCGCAAACTGCACAGAAGTAGGATCAAAAATTCCATTTTGAAAAAACTTCAAATGGGATAGAAAATAAGCCCTTCCATCTTTATCAAAGGCAGCTGATGGATATGCAGAGCCATACCCTTGCACCCATAAAAGTTGACCAAAAGCATCTATTTTACCTAAAACCAAAGGAGCGATACTATAAGAACGGAAAGCAAAAGACAACGAACCATCTGACAACAACTCTATTTTCAGATCATAGCAAGAACTATTCTCCACAAAAAATTTACGAACCCAAAGCGGATTATAGTGCTCATCAAATTTGGCAATAAAACCATCATAGGCATAAAATAGAGAATCCTCCCTTTTAATCCTTCCTGCAAGATAAACATCTCCTAATTCATCAATAAGTTGATACTGCACCTCCCATGTCGAATCTGCAAGAACCCTTTCGCTTTCAACGACTTCCCCATTGGTATCAATCCTAAGAAAAAAGAAGTTATATATGTTTTTGCCATCACCTTCACCTCCAACAATAGAAATATCTCCATTTGGGAAAACAGCAACTGAAGCAGATGTATTATATTCCGCATCCCAATTCGAAGAAACAATCTGATAAAAAAAAGACCATAGGACTTCTCCTGCCTCATTCAATAGCGCTAAGCCCAAAGAATCCGTAGAAACATCCTCTATGGCAAGAGGCAAAGCTGCAGTATCTATTGCATGCTGCAACACAAAAGACGTATCTGACACAAACCCCAACAAACCAACCTCAAAATTATTTCGATAACCAACCCTTCTTCCTAAAAACACACTATCTTCAAAATTAGTCAAAAACACTGCCGGCCATTTTTCGCCTGTTGTTATATTATGCAATGACCCTCCAAACAAATGAAAATCATTACGATTCTGATAAGAAGTAAGCACCATTTGAAAAGGCTCATATTGAAAAGTAGAAAAATCCAGCACATAGCTCTCCTGCGAAGCTCCGACAGAATCAAATTGCATCCATAAAACATCCGTCAAATCAGAAATAACAACAAAGCTACTTGCACTTCCATTAACCCCAACAAATCCAGGCATACCAGCATACATAAACGATGGAGGTTCTACCTCAATATCCAGCAAAAAACTCTGCTGAGAAAAAGAGAGCGAAGTGGTAACAAAAACTGTAACAAAGCTTATGAGGTAACTAAAAAAAGACATCAGGAGTTTTTTTTCACCAAAGCCTTAGTAAAGAAAGGGAGCATAGATGTGCGATTCCCTATGCATATCCATACTCCCTCAAACGATTAAGAACAATGTCTATTTAGGGTTATCTACCCTAAACTCGCAATCCAAGTCTATAAAAAATGAACGGAGTATTGAGTTTGGCCAGGTAGGCAATCCATTCTCATAGACAAAAGAAAACTGATAGGTACGACCGTAAGAGGGATCAGCATCCAAGCCTCCATAACGACACACCACAGAAACATTTATAGTGAAATCGGGATCAAGCTCCTCTGAAGCTTGAAGATTAGGCCATAAAACGATTTCATGTTCCCCATCTGAGGGGATATCCAATTCCTGAAGCATCGAAGGGAAAGGATATATTATCTGATTGCCATCATACCAATAGGTAGAGCCTATTCCGTACAATGCATATCCATCCGAAAGACTAGCATCTGTAAAATCGTAAAGATACCAACTGTTTGTAGGATTCTCAACACTTAAAACCTGCATATAGCACCTGCAATCTTGAGGAAAATCCTTGTAAAAATCATCCACATCACCTTTCCTGGCAAGCACCACATCCTCCCCCACAGAAGCCGGTTCCACTTCCTCCTGCACACAACCCACATAAGAAAAGGCAAAGAAAACGGTGAGAATCAACAGGCAGAGGGCACTACCCCCCCCATTTTAACATCATAAAATCTTAAAAAAGTTCTCATGGTTCACGAATTTATGTGAAAAAATCCCGCACAAAGGCGGCTTAAAAGCTGCACAAGCATCCCGCTTCTTTAAGCGGGAAAGGGACTCTTTTCCCCATAGTTTCACATATTTTCCATGAGATGAGAGGGTGATCGCCACACTCATCGGTGGCAAAGATAAGGGATGTTTTGGAGAAAGCAAGTTTTTTGGTGGAATTGGTGGAAGCGGTGGAAGCGGCGGAAGCGGTGGAAGTGGGGAAATCGGGGAAATCGGTGGAATTGGAGAATGGAAAATGGAAAATGGAAAATGGAAAATGCCCACTCCGTGAGCTCTCCGTGAACGCCGTGAACTCCGTGGTAAAAAGAATGGATAATGGAAAATGGAGAATGGAGAATGACCACTCCGTGAGTTCTCCGTGAACACCGTGAACTCCGTGGTGAGTTTACTGCTACGCCCTCCCTTGACCCCGTATTCGAGCCTGGTTGGGCTCTGATTGTTACGCGTCACGCTCATCACGTTCGTTACGTTCATTACGTTCGTTACGTTCATTACGTTCGTTACGTTCATTACGTTCATCACGCCGCCTCCTCCGATTTCACCGATTCCGCCAAGCCGTATCGTACGCGCGCTAAAGCACGCGGTACTGATTGACGGGCTGAAGCCCGCCCAACTAAACGCTAAACGCTCAACGCTCAACGCTCAACGATACACGATAAACCA
>JALVES010000145.1 GCA_027030635.1 Saprospiraceae bacterium
TACTCAAAATCTCCTTCAAAACGCCGAAACGGGCTTGGGATTGTTTGTTAAGATTTGGGGGTGGGGAGGGGGTGGTTGTTGGTTTATTGTTTGAAAAAACAGTGGAGTTGCTTTTAAATGGGGTGCAACAGACATGTCATGTCTATAAGACATGACATGTCTAAGCAAAACACAGAAAAAACGTAAAAATAAAACATGTCGAACAAGAACTGTTAAATACGGCCTCTTTCTCCTCCACATCAACCCATTTCCCCCACAAATTGTATCTTTGTCAGGAACACCAAGTCAAATCTCCCTGCATTTTGCGGGTACAAACTTAGAAATATCATGCCCATAAAAGAATGGCCCTTGCTTGCGGCCCTGTTTTTTGCCCTTTTGCCCGGCTTGTGGAGCCAGCCGGCGGATGCCGATTTCGAGCAAATGAAAGTGGATGTGATCTTCCTCTCCTCCGACAATCTCGAGGGGCGGCAGCCCGGCACCAGAGGTGGAGATGAAGCTGCCGACTACATCGCCTGGCGCTTTGAGCAGATGGGCCTGCAGGCTGCCGGCAAAGGGCATAGCTGGTTTCAGCCCTTTGACTTTACGTACAGGGCTAATCCCCATGACGAAAACAGTGAGCAGCGCAGCTCCGGCAAAAACGTGCTTGCGTATGTGGACAATGGCGCGGCCACGACTGTGGTTATAGGTGCGCACTACGATCACCTCGGCTATGGCGTAACGGGTTCGCGCCACATGGGCGACCCCGCCATCCACAACGGAGCCGATGACAATGCCAGCGGCGTGGCCGTCATGCTCTATCTGGCGAAAAAGCTCAAGGAAGACGGCCCCAAAAACAACAATTACCTCTTCATGGCTTTTTCCGCCGAAGAATTTGGCCTCATTGGCTCCAAGTTCTTCGTCGAGCATCCCACCTTGCGCCTCGAGGACATCAACTACGTCATCAATCTCGACATGGTGGGGCGCCTTAAAGACGACGGCACCCTCATCGTCAACGGTGCCGGCACTTCGCCCGTTTGGAAAGACGCCCTGCAGCGCATTCGCGTAGGCAATATCCATGTCAAGACTTTTGATAGCGGCGTGGGGCCCTCCGATCACACTTCTTTTTATCTCAAGGACATTCCCGTACTGCACTTTTTCACGGGTCAGCACGAGCAGTATCACAAGCCCGAAGACGACAGCTTCCTGCTGAATTTCGATGGCATGTACGATGTGGCCGACTTCATCCTCAGGCTGATCAGCGATTTGGACGGTCAGGGTAAGCTGGCCTTTACCAAGACCAAAGACGAGCAAGCCGAAGGGCGCCGCGCAGCTTCCTACAAGGTTACTCTGGGCGTCATGCCGGATTATGCCTACAGCGGCAAAGGCCTGAAACTCGACGGTGTCCGCGATGGAGGTCCCGCCGCCAAAGCCGGCATTCAGGCCGGCGATGTGGTTGTCCGCATGGGCGATCTGGAGGTCAAGGACATCTACGGCTACATGGAAGGCCTCAGCAAATTTAAAGCCGGAGATTCCACCACGGTGATTGTCTTGCGCGATGGGAAAGAACTGAAGTTTAAAGTGACTTTTTAAGGTAAGCTCGATTTAGTTGCCTTTCGGCAAATGCAGCAAGGATTTTGATCGGCTTTCGCCAAATGAACCATTGCAAAAAAAGAAAGGCGCCTCAAAAGGCGCCTTTTCTTGAAAGTCTCATTAGGGAAATGGGAAAAGCCGTTTGCTTTTCATGCCTTATGACGCAGAACTTCCCTGAAAGTAACAGGAGTGAACTCGCATCTCACTCCTCTTCTTTTTTCCTTTCTTTTTTGGGCACGGGATCATGCCCATGCCCGCCCCAGGGGTGGCAGCGGCTGATGCGCCTGATGCCCAGCCATAAACCCTTGAAAATGCCCCATTCTTCAATGGCTTCTATCATGTAGTTAGAGCAGGTCGGCTGATAGCGGCAATTAGAACCCAGCAAAGGCGAAATGGTGAGCTGGTAAAAGCGAATGGGAAGCGTAACGATTTTCCTCAAAAATTTTTTCATACCATAGGAACAAACTATCCAAAAAAATGTTACCTTTGCAAACGGGTTTTATTTAGACCCGTTCTAAACAACAAGTTAAGCCGGATTGGACACCATGGAAAAAAAGAAACTCATCTATCTCGACAACAACGCCACCACGCCCTGCGACCCGCGAGTGGTAGAGGCTATGCTCCCGTATTTTACGGAGAAATTCGGCAATGCCGCAAGCCGCAGCCATGAATTTGGCTGGGTAGCAGAGGAAGCCGTGGATTATGCCCGCGAGCAGGTGGCAGCTCTGATAGAAACAGATGCCCGCGAGGTCATCTTCACCTCCGGCGCTACGGAAAGCGACAATCTGGCTCTGAAAGGAGCCTTTGAGATGTATGCCCGCAAAGGCAAGCACATCATTACCGTTAAAACTGAGCACAAAGCCGTACTCGACAGCTGCCGTCGCATCGAAAAGATGGGTGGTGAAGTTACCTACCTGGATGTGGACCACCAGGGAATGATAGACTTGGAGGCTTTGGAAGCCGCCATCCGTCCCGACACCATTATGGTAGCTGTGATGTGGGCCAACAATGAGACGGGCGTCATTCAGCCCATGAAAGAGATCGGTGAAATTTGTGCCCGGCACGGCGTATTGTTTTTCAGCGATGCCACCCAGGCCGTAGGCAAAATTCCGGTGAAGCCCAAAGAGGTCGGCGTGCATCTCATGGCCATGTCGGCCCACAAGATGTACGGCCCCAAAGGAGTGGGAGCCCTCTTCGTCAATCGCAAGGCACCGCGCGTGAAGGTAACAGCTCAGATGGATGGCGGAGGCCATGAACGGGGCATGCGCTCCGGCACACTGAATGTACCCGGTATTGTGGGCTTTGGCCAGGCTGCGGAAATCGCCCGTAAGGAAATGGCCGAAGAAGCACAGCGCCTGAGTCGCCTGCGCGATCGCCTCGAGCAGGGCCTGTTGAAATTGGAAGAAACTTATGTCAATGGAAATCCCGACAGCCGCATGCCTCATGTGACGAACATTTCCTTTAAGCACGTAGAAGGCGAGGGCCTGATGATGACTTTTAACAAAGAGATCGCCGTTTCCTCAGGTTCTGCCTGTACTTCGGCTTCTCTGGAGCCTTCCTATGTGCTCATCGCCATGGGCCTGGGCGATGACCTGGCGCACTCTTCCATCCGCTTTAGCCTGGGGCGCTTTACCACAGAGGAGGAAGTTGACTACGCCATTGAGGCTGTGTCCAAGGGCGTCAATCACATGCGCGAGCTCAGCCCCATTTGGGAGATGTACAAAGAAGGCATCAATCTCGAAGAGGTGGAGTGGAGTGAGCATTGACGAATGGCTTCAGATAAGAAACTCACCCGTTATTACAAACACTTAAAATAAAAGCATCATGGCATACTCAGAAAAAGTTTTGGACCACTTCAATAATCCCCGCAATGTGGGCACCCTGGATAAGAGCAAAAAAAACGTAGGTACCGGCCTGGTCGGTGCGCCCGAATGCGGAGACGTCATGCGTCTGCAAATTGAAGTAGATGAAGAAACCGGCATCATCAAAGATGCCAAATTCAAAACTTTCGGCTGTGGCTCTGCCATCGCCTCCTCCTCTCTGGCCACCGAATGGCTGAAGGGTAAGCCCATTGAGGAAGCCCTGGAAATAGACAACATGGCCATCGTAGAAGAGTTGGAGTTGCCTCCGGTGAAAATTCACTGCTCCGTGTTGGCAGAGGACGCCATCAAGGCCGCCATTGAAGACTACAAGAAAAAGAACGGGCAGGCTTAAGCTTTAACGAGCCTCGAGTTCTTGCTTAGTGCATTCACCCGGGTCAAAATGGCCCGGATACAAAACAAAACCGGGTTTTACTATGATTTTTGTTTCTGATGCAGCTAAAAAGCAATTGGAGCAAATTCGCCAACAGGAAGGTCTTGGCGAAGAGTATTTCGTGCGCGTAAGCGTAACCTCCGGCGGTTGTTCCGGCTTGAGCTACAAAATGGATTTCGACAACGAAGAACAGGAAGACGATCAGGTCTTTGAAGACAACGGCGTCAAAATCGTTACCGACCTGAAAAGCTTCCTCTACCTCTTCAATACCACCCTGGACTTTTCAGGAGGTTTGAATGGCAAAGGCTTTTACTTCGACAACCCCAATGCTGCGCGCACTTGTGGGTGTGGGGAGAGCTTTGCTGTGTAGCTTTGCTCTTCACTTTGTATAGAAAGAAGGGGGCAATTGCTAAGCAGCAGTTGCCCCCTTTGTGCATAAAAAAAGCTCCCCCAGGGGGTGGGGGAGCTGGAGGCGTTTAATCCTCACGATTTGGAAAATATGGAAACTTCATTGATGCACTTTGTGGAGAGAGAATTCCACAGGGGAAAAGAAGTGTACATGAAAGTTTCGATGCAAAGATAAGCTACGCACTCCCTCGGAGAGGAAAAGAGATTGTAGCATTTTTCATCGCGTAAAATTCTTAAAAAGAGGCTTTTCAGATTTGCAACCGATTGATTTACAGCTTATTATAGTTGTAGTAATCGGTTTTTTTCATCTTCAAGCCTCTTTGAGCGGTTTGGGCCTTAGGTTTGGAGGCCAAAAAGTGGCAAATTCTCAACCCCCAATGTCATCTTTAATGATGATATTGCTATTCAGCGTGTGAATTCCGGGGGTTTCATGATCATTCGGTTGCTGTTGTACAGGAGTTCCAAAAGAACTGAAAACGGTGAGTAAAAGTGCAATGAGGTAAGTCATGTCTGTAGAGTTTTAAGTAGTTAGCGGAGGAGTAAATCCTCCAAATAGTTTTGATTATGCCACAAAACTATTTGGAGTGTAGAGGAGAGCTATAAATTTTTTTCGCCTTTTTTCATCTTGTTTTTTTGAAGATATTTTTTGATATTTTAATTACAAATACCTTATTGTTAGGGTGTTATGAGTTTAATTATGGGTCTTATTTCATTGTATTTTTTCTATCTTTGTCTCGCTTTTTTGATGTATTTAATCGCTTATGGAGATTCTAAAAGAGATGGTAGGTCTGCACAGCAGGGAGCGCACCTCCTTTCGACTCATCTTCGGTGTGTCTAAGTCCCGTGCTAACTCGAAAGAAGCCAAACTGTATGATGCCATTCTCCATCAGAAAGTACATACAGATGAGCAGGCCATTCGCTTTTTGTATCCGGAGGCTGAGGGGGTGTATGACAGGGCTGTGCGAAAACTTTACTCCAATCTCAAGAAAAGGTTAGAGGAAAAATTGTTAGATGCAATCCTGAAAATAAAGAAGGATGGCTTGTCCGATGAGGAGACGAATTTCTACCACAGAGCGATTTTCGAAGTCAACAGACTGTATGCCATTGCCAATACGCTGAACCCTCTCGGCCTTGCAAGAACTACCATTACTGTAGCTCGAAAGGGTTTACGTAAAGCCGAAAAAGCCGGTTTTTTGGTTTTGGCGATTAACTTTTGCGAGATTCTCATCAGAAGGCATGCTTTTCTTGGAGAAAAGAGAAAAATGTTACACTATCGGGAGGTAAGGGAGCAACTTGAAGAGCAATGGAAGGTAGAGCGCATGCTCGGAGATGAAATCACTATGCTGGCTGCCTTTTTTAGTCATGCTCAGGGCATCAGCGATGAAGCGGTCGTCCATTTGGGTGAAAAAATTGAAAAGCTGAAGGCGATGAGAGAAGAGCGAAAGTTTTCCTTTATGTCGCTTTATCGCCTGTACCACATCGAATCCATTTATTTGCAACTGATAGCGGCACATGAAAAGAACATAGCGCTTTCGGATGCCTGGATGAGGGAAATGAAAAAACATCCAAAGCGGATTACCAAAGGAATGCTGTACGGGGTGATTGCCAATAAACTCCTTTCCTGGATTTACCTCGGTCAAAAGAAGGAGGCATATAAAACAGCGGAAGAGTTGTGTGCTGTTTATGATGACGGGCGGGAATCCTGGTTTTCAGCCTATCATGCCAGAATCATCTGCTGCTTTTGGTTTAAAGATTACCAGCAGGCTTTGGAGCTGTTTTTATATACGTACCACAGCAAGGATTACAAGCGACATGAATATATGCTGAGTGAGAAGTGGAACCTCCTGCGCGCGTATCTGTATTTTTTTTACAAGCAGGGTTTGATAGACATCAGTCATCTGAAAGAAAAGGAGCGAAGAATTTTCGAGAAGTTTAGTCTTTCGCGCTTTCTCAATGAGATGCCTTTGTCTGAGAAAGATAAGCGGGGGTACAACATCAGCCTTTTGGTAATCCAAATGTTGATTTTGATGCAACAGGGGAAAATAGGGAAGATCATTGACAAGGTAGAAGCTTTGGGGGCTTATGCCACGGTTCATTTGCGCCGGAACCAAACTTACCGCAGCAATTGTTTCATCCGGATGATTGTCAGGGCGGCCAATCGCGGTTTTAACAAGAGGGTTTTAGAGAAAGATAAATATATTATAGACCTTTTGGAGAAAATGTCGAGTTATCCCCAAAAAAATCCGGAAGTGGAGATCATTCCGTATGAGCATCAGTGGGAGTTGTTTCTGAGTCTGTTGGATGACTAAGTTCCCACAACCCACTGCATGAGTTTTGCACAGACCAAAGCTCCATAGGTGCCCAGCGCATACCCCAGCACGGCCATGAGCGCTCCCACGGGTGCCAGAGCGGGATTAAAGGCAGAGGCGACTACCGGTGCCGAGGCGGCACCACCGACGTTGGCCTGGCTGCCCACGGCCACAAAGAAAAAGGGCGCCCGGATGAGTTTGGCTATCAGTATCAGCAGCGCTACGTGTATGGCCATCCAGATCAAACCCACGGCGAAGAGATTCAGATGATTGCCGATTTTGTCCAGCTCCATTTTCATTCCAATGGTGGCCACGAGGATGTAGATAAAAACCCCTCCCCAACGCGAAGCGCCTGTGCCTTCTAATTGGCGAGCCCGTGTAAGTGCCAGCAACATACCGAGGGTTGTGGCGATGACAATGAGCCAGAAAAAATGATTGAGCAGGGCATGCAGGCCTGCGCTCTCCAAAGCGGTCTTGTATTGAGCCATGAAGGGTGTGATGATATCTGCCAACAAGTGCGACAGCCCTACGCCGCCAAAAGCCACGGCCATCAGAACAAAGGTGTCGGTGGTTGTCGGCTTGCGGGCTATTTTTTTGCTGTAAGCGCTTACGCGTTCCTGCAATTCTGTTACGGCAGAATTGTCGGCCTTGAGCCAACGGTCTATTTTGTCGGAGATGGAGGCGCCATACAGCAAAAAGCCCATCCAGATGTTGGCGACGACGACGTCTATGACAATCATGGAGCCAAAGAGGTTGTCATCTACCTGGAAAATCTCTTTCATAGCCGTCTGATTGGCGCCACCGCCTATCCAGCTGCCTGCTATGGTGGAAAACCCGCGCCAAAGCTCATCGGGAGGGGTGTTGGAAAGCAGGCCCGGAAAGACATAGGAAACCAGCAACAGGGCAATGGGGCCGCCGATGATAATGCCCAGGGTGGCTGTTAAAAACATAATTAGAGCTTTAGGGCCCAGATTGAAAATGCCCTTGAAGTCTATGTTCAGACAGAGCAAAATCAAGCTGGCGGGTAGCAGGTAGCGGGAGGCCACAAAATAGAGCTGGCTGCCCTCAGCAGTGATCAGCCCCAGGGGCCAGCGCAGTAAGGCGGGAACGAAATAGCAAAGCAAAAGAGGAGGTACAAAGCGATAGAAGGTCTTGAATCTTTGGTCAGAGGCCGTGTAAAAAATCAGGGCCAATACGATCATTAAAATTCCAAAGGTGATGGCATCGTTTTGAAAGGGAAGCATAAGCAGTGGGTCTTTATTGTGCCTGGGGCTTGACAGATTCTCTAAAATGATTTTCTTTGCAGCATGCTGCTCGCACAAAGAAAGAAAAAAGTATGGCAATGAAAAAAGACGACGCCCATTTTTTGCGCATGGCCATTCAATTGGCCGAGGAAGGAATGAAAAAAGGAGAGGGAGGCCCTTTCGGAGCCGTAGTTGTGAATGCTGAGGGCGAAGTGATTGCCAAGGGCAATAATCGCGTGCTCATCAGCTCAGACCCCACTGCGCATGCCGAAGTGGTGGCCATTCGCAGGGCTTGTGCGCATTTGCAGAATTTTCAGTTAGAGGGCTGTACCATTTATGCATCCTGTGAGCCCTGCCCCATGTGCCTCGGTGCCATTTACTGGGCACGGGCCGAGCGCCTGGTGTTTGCCGCTTCGCGTTATGATGCTGCAGACATTGCGGGTTTTGACGACAACTTCATTTACGAAGAGATCGCGGCACCATTTGCCGAAAGGCGGTTAAAAACCACCCAAATGCTGCATGAAGAAGGGCTTAAGCCTCTTCGCCTTTGGAGGGAAATGGAAAACAAACAGCCTTATTGAGCAAACTTCCGGAGGGATACTTCTACTCAAACCCCTGCTTTTTCAGGATCTCCCGGGCAGCTTCGGCTTTCTCGGGCAGGGTATATAGCTCGGCACGGCCCAGGCTGGGAATGGCAGAATCCGGCTTGCTGAGAATGTGGCTTTCGATGCCGTGTTGCTTCAAAACGTCTTCGGCCAACTTGGCTTGAAGGAGCTCCGTGTTGGCGTAAATCAGTACCCAGTTTTCCTTGATCATGTGCTTGGATTTGATGAAAGAAGGTGCAAAAAAGACTTTGTTTCTATTCTATACAACAATTGGCACTGCTCATTGTTATACCCAAATCAAAGTGGCTTGAAAAAACGAGTTTTCTGATTCTGTCGTTTGCGAAGCCGCAGTCGCACAAAGGACTCTATAACACCTGACTCTATGGAGAATAAACAAAAACTTAAGCAGGTTTACGATGAGATGGGGCGCCCCGTCAGCCCCGTTTTGCCGGAAGGCGTAAAAAATTATCTCATTGACATTGACGGCACTATTTGCGATGACGTGCCCAATGAAGAACCCGAACGCATGCTCACGGTAGAGCCCTATCCCGATGCCCTGGAACTGCTCAACCGCTGGTATGACGAAGGGCATATCATCACCTTCTTTACTTCCCGGACGGACGAGCACAAGGAAATCACAGAGCAGTGGTTGGACAAACACGGCTTTAAGTATCACGGCGTCGTTTACAACAAGCCCCGGGGCGGGAATTACCATTGGATTGACAACCACATCGTGCGGGCAACGCGTTTTAAAGGCAAGTTCACGGAGCTGGTGGTTACCACGAAAAAGGTGGAGGTCTTTAAGAAATAAAAAAAGCCCGCGTGGAGGCGGGCTTTTCCCTTACATGGGAGATTCTTCTGACTTAAAAGCTGCTCTGAAAAACTCCCTGTTCATCAGCGCGATGTTGGTGATGGAAATTTCTTTGGGGCATTCGGCTTCGCAGGCCGTGATGTTGGAGCAGCGGCCGAAGCCTTCTTCATCCATCTGGTGTACCATGCGGAGAACGCGTCGCGAGGCTTCGACTCGCCCTTGAGGAAGTTTGGCGAGGTGGGCTACCTTGGCTGAGGTGAAGAGCATGGCCGAGGCATTGGGGCAGGCAGCCACACAGGCTCCGCAGCCGATGCAAGTGGCGGCATTGAAGGCTTCTTCGGCATCTTCCTTAGGCACGGGGATGTTGTTGGCATCTTGGGGGCCTCCGGTATTTACGGATATGAAGCCGCCGGCCTGGATGACGCGATCGAAGGCGCTGCGGTCAACCACGAGGTCTTTGACGACCGGGAAAGCTTTGGCGCGGAAGGGTTCAATGACAATGGTGTCGCCGTCTTTGAAATGGCGCATGTGCAACTGGCAGGTCGTCGTGCCTTTCATGGGGCCGTGTGGGTGGCCGTTGATGACCATGCTGCAGGCGCCGCAAATGCCCTCGCGGCAGTCGTGATCGAAAGCTACGGGTTCTTTCTTTTGAGAGATGAGGTTTTCGTTGAGCACGTCCAACATCTCGAGGAAAGACATGTGTGAATTGGCCTCTACCTGATAGGTCTCAAATTGTCCTTTGCTGTTGGCGTTTTTTTGGCGCCATATTTTGAGCGTAAGTTTCATGGCTTACTTTTTTGTCGTCTGATGAATGCATTAAGGTCTTTACCGCAGGGTTGTTATTTGTAGCTGCGGGTTTTGACTTCGATGTTTTCGAAGGTGAGCGGCTCTTTGGTCAGCTCCGGTTCTCCGTCATTCCAGTTCCAGGCTGCCACATAGGCGTAGTGTTCATCGTCTCTGAGCGCTTCGCCGTCGGCTGTCTGGTATTCTTCGCGGAAGTGGCCGCCGCAGCTTTCGTTGCGATGGCGGGCATCTATGATGAGGAGTTCTGCCATTTCCATAAAATCGGCTACGCGCTGGGCCTTTTCGAGCTCGGGATTGAACTCGTTCATGCTGCCCGGCACATAGACTTCGCGGTGGTATTCTTCGCGCAGTTCGCGCACCATTTTGCGGGCTTTGTCTAAGCCTTCTGCATTGCGCGACATGCCTGCGTAATCCCACATGATTTTGCCGAGGCGGCGGTGGAAGCTTTCTACCGATTCCGAGCCCTGGTTGTTGAGCAGTTTTTCTAAGCGTGCGCGCACTTCGTCTTCGACTTGCTTGAATTCCGGGAGATTGGGGTCAATCTTCGGTGTGCGAATTTCATCGCTGAGGAACTGCCCGATGGTATAAGGCAGGACGAAGTACCCGTCTGCCAGGCCCTGCATGAGGGCGGAGGCTCCGAGGCGGTTGGCGCCGTGGTCGGAGAAGTTGCACTCGCCGGCGGCAAAGAGGCCCGGAATGGTGGTTTGCAGGTTGTAATCCACCCAAAGGCCGCCCATGGTGTAGTGTACGGCGGGGTAGATCATCATGGGCGTTTCGTAAGGGTTGTCGCCCGTGATTTTTTCGTACATCTCGAAGAGGTTGCCGTATTTGGCTTTGATGACGGCCTTACCCAGTTTTTGGATGGTGGCATCATCGGGGTTGTGTATGCCCTGAACGTGTGCTTCGGCTTTTCCATAGCGCACAATGGCAGAGGCAAAATCCAGGAACACGGCCTTACCGGAGGCATTCACGCCACGGCCTTCATCGCAGACTGCTTTGGCTGCGCGGGATGCCACATCGCGGGGGACCAGGTTGCCAAAGGCCGGATAGCGGCGCTCTAAGTAGTAGTCGCGGTCTTCTTCGGGGATGTCGCGTGGCTTGATGCGCTCTTCGCGCAGGGCCATTACGTCTTCCATTTTCTTAGGTACCCACACGCGACCGTCGTTGCGCAGGCTTTCGGACATCAGTGTCAGCTTGGACTGGTAGTCTCCCGAGACGGGTATGCAGGTGGGGTGAATTTGTACGAAACAGGGATTGGCCATCAGAGCTCCGCGGCGCGTGGCTCGCCAGGCAGCCGTAACGTTGGAGTTCATGGCATTGGTGGAGAGGTAGTAGATGTTCCCATAGCCGCCTGTGGCCAGCACTACGGCATGAGCCGCATGGCGCTCCAGCTCGCCGGTGATGAGGTTGCGGGCGATGATGCCTCGGGCTTTGCCATCTACGATGACCAGATCCAGCATTTCGTGGCGGTGAAACAACTCTACCTGGCCTGTGGATATCTGACGTGAAAGAGCCTGGTAGGCACCGAGCAGCAATTGCTGGCCCGTCTGGCCTTTGGCGTAAAAAGTGCGTTGTACCTGTACGCCGCCAAAAGAGCGATTGGCCAGAAGCCCTCCGTATTCGCGGGCAAAGGGCACGCCTTGGGCTACGGCCTGGTCTATAATGTTCAGGCTCACCTCAGCGAGACGATAGACATTGGCTTCGCGCGAGCGGTAGTCTCCGCCCTTAATGGTATCGTAAAACAAGCGATAGATGCTGTCGCCGTCGTTTTGATAGTTCTTGGCTGCATTGATGCCGCCCTGGGCTGCAATGGAGTGCGCCCTGCGGGGGCTGTCGTGAAAGGTAAACACTTTGACTTTATATCCCAGCTCGGCCAGGCTGGCAGCGCCGGCAGCGCCGGCCAGACCGGTGCCAACGACGATGATCTCCAGATTGCGCTTGTTGTTGGGCGCCACCAGCTTCATGGTGCCGCGATATTGTTTCCACTTTTCGGCCAAAGGACCCGGAGGTATGTGAGCGTCTAATTTCATCTCTTTATTTTTTTGTGGTTTCTTTCGTTCTTAAAAATGCCTTGTAAGGGCCTTGCTCAGGCTGCATTTTGCAGATACATGATGATGGGAATCAAGGCAAACAGCAAAGGAATGACAATGGCATACAACTTGCCAAAGCCCCTGATGAAAGGCATGTATTTCTTGTGGTTCAGCCCCAGCGTTTGAAAAGCGCTTTGGAAACCGTGCCAGAGGTGAAAAGCCAAAGCTATCATGGAAATTACATAGACGACTACAATCCAAAGCTGACTGAAAGACATCACCACCTTCTTGTACAAGTCGTGATATTCGTGCCCGTCTCCATAGCTGATGACAGGCAACTCACCAAACTTGGAGGCCCACCAAAAGTCGCCCATGTGGATGCCGAGGAAGGCAAAAATCAACAAACCCAAAAAAGCCATGTTGCTCGCAAAAACGGCATTGGTATTTACAGCGCGCGTGGCCTTGACGGCATAGCGCTCCTTACCTCTGGCCTTGCGATTGTATGCCCAGAGTGCAAAGCCCTGAAAGATGTGAATGATGAACAAAAGGTAAAAACCCTTGGCAATGATTTGTACGGGCAAAAAATGCCCCATGAAATCTGCATAGCGATTGAAGGCTTCCCCCTTGTCGGGGATGAGGAGCTGCAAGTTGCCGGCAAGGTGTGTCAACAGAAAGAGAATGAGAAAGAGGCCGGTCAAACTCATAACTAACTTGCGGCCCAATGAGGAGCGTAAAACTTTTCCGATCCAGCTCATAGGTATGATTTTAAGATGGTTTTCGCAATTTCCAGGGATCGTTTGAACTCAGGAACACGCAAACGCTCCCAAGCCCTTTGGCCCGGGAAAGGCGAATGACAGTTGGGTTCTTGCGACGGGGCAAATGTAAGCCGGATTATGATAACGGGGAAGTGATTTTTGTTATCTTTTTCATCAATAAAAAAGACTCCGCCGAAGGCGGAGTCTTTAGCGTGCAGTTTTCTCTCACAGGGAGCCAAATGAAATTTGGCTCAGTATGTTTAGCGCATTTCCCTCTTATGCGCGTGCGGGTTTGACCTGGTGCATTTGCTGCGGGATGAAGAGGACGAGTTCCTGCTT
>JALVES010000146.1 GCA_027030635.1 Saprospiraceae bacterium
TTCGCGCTCGGGCAAATCATCTATCCGTTTTTCAGCAACCTGCTCTACGAAGAAATTCCAAAACTTCCCGACCTTTTCTTCTCCGGGAATCACGGTATAATAAGGCTTGTCAAAGTCTTTAAAGACCTCTTCGTTAAAATCCACCTCGGGCAGCAGGGCCAAAACAAAGTAGAAATCATAAGACTTATCGGTATCCCTGGGGTCTATCTCTACCTTCTCCTCATTCAAAGGAAGTGGCAAACTGACAAACACGCGCCCGGATTCTTTCTCCAAAGCCTTGAATTGCTTTTCAATCTCCTTCTCAATAATCCCCGGCAGAATTTGCCCGCCATAGGTCTTCTTCAAAAACGACAGAGGTACCCGTCCCTTGCGAAAGCCCTTGATATGTACTTTTCCTTTCAGCTTTTTGAGTTCCTCTTCATAAGGAGCGCGGTAATCCTCCGGCTCAATGGTGAGTTTCACTTCCCATTCTACGGGGCTGATGTCCTTTCTTTCTATCTGTGCCATGAAAAAATGTTTTGCCCCGCATGCATCAAAAGCAAGCAGGGCGTTTTTGTCTGTGCGGGTGGAGGGACTCGAACCCCCACGCCTTGCGGCACCAGATCCTAAATCTGGCGCGTCTGCCAATTCCGCCACACCCGCAGGGTTTTGCTTTCGGGCTGCAAAGATAGGTATAAAAATAAAAGAGGAGGCGCTACGCGCCTCCTCTTTTTTATTTAAAACTTAACAACCCGTATCAAAGGCACCCGCTCATCCTCAAACTTGAGAAAATAAGGGCCTGCGGGCAACGTCCGCAGGGAGATTTCCCCCCGCAGCACCTCGCCATACCTGCCCAAAGAGCCATGCCCTACAACCCTGCCTTCGGCATCCAGAATTTTCAGCCGCGTCCACATCAGGCCGTGCAGACCGTGGATGCGTATGTCCACAAAATCCGATGTGGGGTTGGGATACAGGTCTATGTCCAGTCCATAGACCGCCGAACTCGTCGAAGTACCCACATCCACAAAGACCTCCATGCTGCCCTGACAACCATTGGGGCCCTGCACCACAACCTGATACGTACCCGTCGAAAGCCCCTCAAATATCGAATAGGGATAAAAGGTCTGCCCCCCGTCTATGCTGAATTGGGCGGGAATACCTAAGCCCGAAGCCTGAATCTCAATGACACCATCCATAGCTCCGGGGCCACTCTCATCGGTTACCTCCACCAAAATGCTCACCTGACACTGGGGCAGTTCTATGGTCTCTGCATAACCACAGCCATTGGCATCTGTTACCACGACCTCATAACTGCCGGCGGGCAGGTCTTCAAACAGATTGTCACTTTGAAAGCTCATGCCGCCATCTATGCTGTACATAAAGGGCCCGGCACCGGAAGTCGGTTCGATGAGGATGGCCCCGTCTTCTGCCCCCGCCTCGCTTTCGCTGGTCAGGGAAATGTTTACATCTATGAAACAGCCAAAAGAAGTGCAAAAATCATTTTCCTCAGAGACGCCAAAATAAGGAGTGATGATAGAAGCCAAAACATTCCCATCGGCATCTGTAATGAGGTAGTACCCCTCCACACCTCCATAGGCAATGCCATCGCCATAACTGTCGTAAATAACAAAGGTAAAGCAGGCATTTGCCGGAAGGCACCAACTGTGGAAATACGAAGTCTGCTGCCCCTCATAAGGCCCACCGGAGTACAGCACGTTCCCCGCCTCATCCAATAACTCCCAGCTCGTCTCATTCGGATAATCATCGGTGTGCAGCTCGAGCACAATTTCACCGCCGGAAGTGATGGCCTGCACATTTCGCGAAAGCTCATCATTGGCAGGCACCTCATCGCTCATGCCGTTGGGCAATTCGGTGTACAAAGTGATGGTGTTATTGCCCTCCTGCAAAGGAGCAAAGACGAGAGGCACGCCCACAGTTTCGCCAAAAGCCAGGTTGCCCGTCCACTCGTACAACTGGGATGCACCACCGTTGACCGACCAATAGATATTCACGCTGGTCAACGGCTCCGTGCCAAAATTCTTGAGCTCTGCAAAGGCCTCTGCCAGCGTGTCGCAAACGGGGTCCACAAGCTCCAACACGTCCACAATGCCGGCATCAAAACGCGGCAAATGGCGTATCGTCCTGCGCAGGGTATCGTTGAAAGGCGCCTCATCGCCGCTTAGAACGGTAAAAAAAGTGAATTCGTAATCGCCAATGACCGACATATCCACGCCCTGCCCAAAAGTGTGCTCATATATGCTGTCGGGAGCCAAAGTGTAATTGACGTCCTCTATCACGGGAGGCTCGTTTTCAAACTGAAAGCCCACCTGAAAAACCGTCTGTGTATCAATTCCAAAATTGCGCACCTGAATGCTTACCGGCTCCTGAGCGCTGAGCAGAGAGGCATCCACGGGCGCAAGCACTTTATAAGGCCCTATGTCGTTGGTGTCGCGCTGCAGGCGGAAGGAGGTGATGTTCGTACCCCACAAGCTGCTGATTTCTGCATATTGCCCAAAATACCAAAAGGTCTGATCCGTTACAGGGTCTAAGACCATAGCGGTATAATCGCCCCAACGATTTTTATAATAGGGACTCTGCCCTGTGGCGGCCTCAAACTCATCCACCGTCATTTCTCCTGGCAAATCGGAATAACGACGGCCGGTGATGCGCGTAGCCACATGCGTATCGCTGCCACTGACAGAATACCCCAGAGCGATGTTCCCCTCGCCATCCATAGCCAAAGAGCCCATGATTCTGTGCTCACCATCATCTGTGGCTACGGTGCCCTCCTGGAAAACATCCCACGCCTGACCGGGCAAACGCCTCAGTTCCATCCAGCGAACACCTGCATCCTTATTGCCCGTAGCATCTACGAGAAAGTTAAACAGTAAAGTCTCGTAACTTCCAAAATTTCGGTACTGCACCCTGAACATGACAATGCCGGCAATGCCTTCTATGGCGGCCCCCGTTCCGGGGACGCAGGTAAAAAAGCCTCCAAACTGGCAGGGGTTGCTGTCAAAAGCTGCAGGCTCAACCAAGACCGATGCCAATTGGGTGCTGTTCGGCTGGCTCCAGTCTATATCCAAAGTCCAGACCTCTATGACATCCTGAGCATAATTGCCCCAAGCGTCATCCACCATGCGAATCACCATGGGCGGAGCATCAGCCGGAGGAGGCGTATTGCCGTCCCAATCGGCAGGTGTAGCCGTGGGGATACCCGAGCTCATGAAGATATCCGGCAAAACGAGACGCTGCACGGGCGGGTCCGGCATGGTCGCGAGGAAATCATCCCGTTTCAGGACGTAAATGGCAGCTTCGGCTTCATTGGTCGTAATCACATAAGTATCCGACCAAATGGCCAGCTTGGGATAATCCGGGAGGTTGGGCGTAGTGATCTCATAGACCGTCCAACTGCCGAGGGGATCGTCTTCTTCAGAAATAGCTATGAGCAAGGTATTGCTGAAAAAATCGCCAATCTCCACCAGCAACCAGCGCCCGGCTTCGCGATCGTAAGCAATCACGGGATCGCCTATGGAAGACACGCCAATGCTGCTCCAAATCGTGCCGGTCGAAACGGGGTCCGAAAGCGCCTCGCCGGTCTCCTTGTCAAAGACCTGCAGCCAGGAAGCATTCACCGCCTCCACCACGTGAAAGGCCCCCACCTCCCCGTTGATGTCCGGCGGGTAAATACCTTCTGCAACGTTCTCGTCCATGGCCTCAAAATTCAAGAGAGGCTCCAGCATGATGCCGTTGTTGCTCTTTAAAGCATTGGGCTTAAACAAGGGGTCTTTGCCTTTCGGCAAACCCTCTGCAGCCGGAGCACTTATCAAATCGTCTCCACCGAAATTCTGCACCTCGCGCTCGCGACGCTTTTTGCTCTGCTCTCGCTTAAGAGGGTCCATCGCCGCACGCTTCACCATTTCCCGTAAGGGCAAAGTCTTTCCCAAATAACGGGCATGGGTCTGCTCTGCCTTCGCAGCGACAACTTCTGAAGATACCTGTGCATTCAGTGAAACAGTTAAAAACACGCACAAAATCATCGCGTAAAAACAAATACATCTTTTCATATAGCAAGTGGATTGGTGACAAAAAGTAATTCTTCCTCCAAAAAATCGCTTGCAAAATAGGGGGTTTACCACAAATTTTGTACCTTTACAGAATGAGAATAGGCCATATGTAAGACGCTTTACAAAAAACATGGAAAGTAGTTTGCAAAAAACCAAGACTCAAACCATGCCTCCTAATCTCCGCAAATCGCTATTCTGGGACGTGCGGTATGAAGATAACATCTTCGACATCCCCAAAGAAAACTTCAAATGCTATCATACAGAACCGTCTATCCGGAAACTCTGGGATTACTGAAAAAGCTCATGAAGCACCCCCAACTCTCCGACTTCTTCTTAGTCGGAGGCACAGCCCTGGCCCTGCAAATGGGGCACAGGATATCCATATGGAATAAGACTCCTTTCCATGGAAGACCTCATACCAATGAAACTTTCTGCCATAACAAACAGAGGCAGTAAAAAAGACTTCTACGACTTGTTTTTTCTGCTGAAAGAATACGAGTTGGCTGAAATGCTCAATATGTTTACAAGAAAATTCCCCGAAACCAATATATTTCAGGTACTGAAAAGCCTGACTTATTTTGAAGATGCGGAAGGCGAACCGGACCCCGTCACTTTTGAAGCTTCTTCATGGAATCAGGTAAAGCAACAAATCATCACATCAGTTAAAGAACTTCAAGAGAACAAATAGGAGCGATTTAACGTATAACTTTTGGGTATCTCCTCTTTTTTCAGCACCTTTGCAACAAAGTAGAATCACCTTCTATGGCAGCAGTATCCTCCAGCACCATACAGACCCTCGAAAGGGTTGTGCCCGACAAGGCAGAAAGGCAGCTCATCCAGCGAGCCTACAGGAAATTGCTGCGTGCTGTTAAAACGCCCATGACGGATGACGACAAAAACAACATCCGCCGGGCCTTTGAGCTGGCCGTGGCCGCCCACAAAGAGCAACGCCGCAAATCGGGCGAACCCTATATCATGCACCCCATTGAGGTCGCACGTATCTGCGCCGAAGAAATCGGCTTGGGCCCCACAGCCCTGGTCTGCGCCCTGCTGCACGATGTGGTGGAAGATACCGATGTAACCATAGAAGAAATCGAAGAACAATTCGGCCCCATCATCGCACGCATCGTGGATGGCCTCACCAAATTGGACGGCACCTACACCTCCAATGTACCCCAGGCCGAAAACCTCAAAAAAGTGCTCAGCACCCTGGTGGACGACGTGCGCGTCGTGCTCATCAAAATGGCCGACCGCCTCCACAACATGCGAACGCTCGGCGCCATGCCCCACCACAAACAAGTCAAAATCGCCGCCGAAACCAGCTATATCTATGCACCCCTCGCCCATCGCCTCGGCCTCTACAACATCAAAACGGAATTGCAGGACCTCTGCATGAAAATTACCGAGCCCGAAGCCTACCAGGAAATTTCGCGAAAGCTCAAAGAAACCCAACGACAACGAACGCGATACATCAACGAATTCATCAGGCCCCTCACCAAAAAACTCGACGCCCTCAACGTCCCCTATCGCATCTTCGGACGACCCAAATCCATCCACTCCATCTGGAGCAAAATCAAAAACAAAGGCGTCTCCTTCGAACAAGTCTATGACCTCTTCGCCGTCAGAATCGTCGTGGATGTCGAACGCGAACGCGAGAAAAAAGTCTGCTGGGAAGTCTATTCCATCGTTACCGATGTACACCACCCCATACCCGAACGCCTCAAAGACTGGATTACCACCCCAAAATCCAATGGCTATGAATCCCTGCACACCACCGTCATAGGCCCCCAGGGCCGATACGTGGAAGTCCAAATCCGCAGCGAACGCATGGACGAAATCGCCGAAAAAGGATATGCCGCACATTACAAATACAAAGGCGTAGGCACCGAGCGCGACGTCTATCAAATCTGGCTCGACAGCATGCGCGAACTGCTCGAAGACCCCAGCAGCGACCCGCTCGAATTCATCAGCGACTTCAAAACAACGCTCTTTAAAGAAGAAGTCTATGTCTATACCCCCAAAGGCGATATGCGCGTTTTGCCGAAAGGCGCCACAGCCCTCGACTTCGCCTTCAACATCCACTCCGAAGTCGGGTACCACTGCTCCGCTGCCAAAGTCAATGGCAAACTCGTACCCCTCGGATACAAACTCCGCAATGGCGACCAGGTAGAAATCTTCACCTCAAAAAAACAAAAACCCAACGAGAGCTGGCTCAAAATGGTCATCACCGGAAAAGCCCGCTCCAAAATCCGCTCTTCCATGAAAGAAGAGCGTCGCCGCCAGGGCGAAATCGGCCGCGAAACCCTCGAACGCAAATTCAAAAACCTCAAACTCGAGTTCGAAAAAAACGTGGACATCCTCGTCAAACACCTCCAACTCCACTCCCGACCCGACCTCTACTACGCCATTGCCATGGGCGAAATCAACCCGGGCGAACTCATCAAAAACAACTTCCAAATTGAAAACGGACTGCTCACGCCCATCAAAACGGAAGAACCCGAAACCGAGTCAGAGACCAAAAAGAACAAGCGCCTCTCCAAAGTCAAAGCCCCCAAAATGAAACTGCTGGTCGGAGGCGAACCCGCCGACCAATACACCTACTCCTTTGCCACCTGCTGCAACCCCGTACCCGGCGACGACATCTTCGCCTTCCTCACCACCAACTCCGGGCTCAAAATACACCGCACCAGTTGCCCCAATGCCTCCAACATGTTCACCCATTACGGCTACCGCATCATGAGCGCCGAATGGGTCGCCGCATGGAATACCACCTTCGTCGCTAAATTGCGCATCACCGGCATAGATGAAGGCCCGGGCGTCATCCAACAACTCTCCAGCGAAATCTCAAAACTGGGCGTCAACATACGCTCCTTCAACATCTCGGGAGACGAAGGATACTTCGAATGCGACCTCAGCATCCTGGTACAAAATACCGACCAGCTCAACGTCATCATCCGAGCCCTGCGCAAACTCAACAACATCACCACAGTCTCCCGCATCATCGAAGAATAAACCTCCGCGCCTAAAGACGTTTCAATATGAAACCCGACAACGACCAAAAAATAACCGACACCGCCAAAGAAATCTTCGAGCAATACCTGCTCCAAAACAAACTGCGCCGCACGCCCGAACGCTTCGCCATACTCGAAGAAATCTATCGCCGCAACGACCACTTCGATGCCGACCAACTCTACGACTTCATGAAGCAAAACAACTACCACATCAGCCGCGCCACAGTCTATAACACCCTCGAACTGCTCACCAAATGCAAACTCGTACAACGCCACCAATTCGGCCAAAACTCGGCCATCTTTGAAAAAGCCTATGGCAACCGCCAACACGACCACCTCATCTGCCTCGATTGCGGAAAAATTTTCGAATTTTGCGACCCCAGACTCCACAAAACCGAAGAATCCATGGGGCAAATACTCAAATTTAAAGTCGAAAGCCACTCCCTGACCCTCTACGGCCACTGCCGGGGCGCCTGCGACAATCCGCCAGCCTCAAAAAAAACTCAATAACTCACAATCCCATACCCACAACACCATGTCCATCACCGTCGTTCTTGGCCTCCAATGGGGAGATGAAGGAAAAGGAAAAATTGTAGATGCCCTCAGCCCCGCCTTCGAGCTCGTCGCCCGCTTCCAGGGAGGCCCCAATGCCGGCCACACCCTCGTCTTCGACGGCAAAAAACACGTCTTGCACACCATCCCCTCAGGCATATTTGGCGAAAGCCAGAAAAATCTCATCGGCCACGGCGTGGTACTCGACCCCATAACCCTCACAAAAGAAGTACAAAAACTCGACGAAACCGGACTCGACTACGACCACCGCCTCTTCATCGCACAAAAAGTACACCTCATCCTGCCCACGCACCGCCTGCTCGATGCCGCCTCCGAAGCAGCCAAAGGCCGCCAAAAAATCGGCTCCACCCTCAAAGGCATCGGCCCCGCCTACATGGACAAAACCGGCCGCAACGGCCTGCGCCTCGGAGACCTCAGCCTGCCCTCTTTCATGCAACGCTACCGCAGCCTGCGCGACAAACACCTCAGCCTGCTCAAACGCTACGATGTGGAAGTCGCTTTCGACCTCCAAGCCGAAGAAGACCGCTGGTTCGAAAGCCTCAAAACCCTGCAGCGCTTCCAACAAGTGGATAGCGTTTACTTCCTCAAAGACCAACTCGCACGCGGCAAACGCATCCTCGCAGAAGGCGCCCAGGGAGCCATGCTCGATGTGGACTTCGGCACCTACCCCTTCGTTACCTCCTCCAACACCGCCACCGCAGGCGTCTGCACCGGCCTCGGCGTACCTCCCCAGGCCATCAGCGAAGTCATCGGCATCTCCAAAGCCTATTGCACCCGCGTCGGCAGCGGCCCCTTCCCCACCGAGCTCCATGACGAAACCGGCGAACGCCTGCGCAAAGCCGGACACGAATTCGGCGCCACCACAGGCCGGCCACGACGCTGCGGATGGATTGACCTGCCCGCCCTCAAATACGCCATCGCCTTCAGCGGAACCACCCAACTCACCCTCACCAAAATAGACGTGCTCAACGAGTTCGAAGAAATTAAAATCGCCACGGCCTACCGCTACAACAACAAAAAAACAGACCAACTCCCCTTCGACCTGGCACACACGCCCGTCGAACCCCTGTTCGAAACCCTCCCGGGCTGGCAAACTTCGCTCGAAAACTGCTCCTCCTTCGACCAGCTGCCCCCCAACTGCCAGCGCCTCATCAACACGATCGAACAACACACCAACGTAAAGGTGAAAATGGTCTCCACCGGCCCCGACCGCAACAAACTCCTCAAACGGTGAAACCGCCCCTCATCAGCATCCTCATGGCAGTCAAAGACTACGAGCGCTACCTGCCCGACTGCCTCGAAAGCATCCTCGCCCAAACTTGCACGGACTGGGAGCTGCTCGCCGTCAACGACCACTCCACCGACACAACGCCGCAAATCCTTCGGGCTTTCGCCAAACGGGACCCGCGCATCCGCCCGCTCGACAACGAGGGCAGCGGGCTCATCCCCGCCCTGCGCACCGCCTTCCGCCACAGCCGCGGCAGCTTCCTCACCCGCATGGATGCCGACGACCTCATGCCGCCTCAAAAACTCGAAAAACTCAGCCAAAAACTCCTGCAAGCCGGGCCGCGACACATAGCCGTAGGCCTCATCCAATACTTCTGCAACCAAGGCGAAACCCTCGGCCCGGGCTACCTCCAATACACCAACTGGATGAACGAAGTCATCCGTCAAAACAAAATCTATCAGCAAATCTATCGCGAATGCACCATCCCCTCCTCGGCCTGGATGTGCCGGCGCGAAGACTTCATCGCCTGCGGAGCCTTTGAACCGGAGGTCTATCCCGAAGACTACGACCTCTGCTTCCGCTTCTACGCCGCCGGCCTCCAACCGGCCCCCGTACCCGAGCTCGTACACCTCTGGCGCGACCACGGCCGGCGCATCAGCCGCACACGGCCGGAGTATGCCGACCATACCTTCCTCGACCTCAAACTGCCCCGCTTTCTCGAAACGGACTACGACCCACAGCGACCGCTGGTGCTCTACGGCGCAGGCAAAAAGGGCAAGCGCATCGCCGCCATGCTGCACCAAAGGAACATCGCCTTTCACTGGCTCTGCAACAGCCCGGGCAAGTGGGGCAAAAGCATGCACGGTGCCATCTGGCAGCCGCCCGAATTTCTCGACCAACTTGACCGGCCGCAAGTCATCCTCAGCGTAGCGCAACGCGGCGCCCGCCAAAGCCTGCTCAAAATGTTTTCTTCAAAAAATTTACGGGAGGGAAAAGAGGTCTTTGCCTTCGCCTGAGGCCGGGCTCACTCCTCTTCCTCAGAGCCCTCATCCAACTCCAGCCAAAAGTTGTTGTACCCCAGCCCCTGGATGATTTTCACCTTCTGGCCGTTCAGCAACTCCAGCAAAGCGAGGAAAGTAACCACGGCATGAATGCGATTCTCCAGGCCGCCGAAAATGTCGTCAAAGGCGCTGCGATGCCCGGGCCGCAGCTTTTCCAAAATATAGACTGACTGGTCTTCAATGGTGTAGTTGAAGCGATATACGCGGTGTACGGTGCGCACCGCCTTCGCATCTTCAAAGCGCTGCATCACCCGCTCGAAAGCCCGCATGAGCTTGTAGAGCGTAATGGACTCCAACTCGGCATCCACCAGCGCTTTTTCGGCAATTTTGCGCAGCTCTTTGGCCGTGTTGCCCCGCTTCTCCCGCAGGCTGCGTTCTTCCTCCAATTTTCGCAGGTCTTCCAACACGCTTTTGAGCCGCTTGTACTCCAACAAGCGCGTTACCAGTTCGTCGCGCGGGTCTATCTCGTTGCCCTCTTCGTCCACCTCCTTGCGCGGCAGCAGCAGACGGGCCTTGATGCGGCACAGGGTCGCTGCCACGAGGATGAACTCGCTGGCCATGTCAATATTCAGGGCCTCCATCTGGCGGATGTAGTCCAGAAAATCATTGGTAATCTTCGCGATGGGAATGTCGTAAATGTCCAGCTCATCCCGCTCAATGAAGAACAGCAACAAGTCAAAAGGCCCCTCAAACTGGGGCAGGACAATTTTGTACGAAGACTGGCTCATAGGCGGGCAAAGATACAAAACATCTCGGGATGCGGGCGACTCGGCAGCCTGTATTTCCTTCCTCAATAGCTCACACCCGTTACCACAAACTCCGTCCGCCGGTTCAGTTGCCGCCCTTCGGGGGTGTCGTTGAGTGCTATGGGCTGGCTTTCGCCAAATCCGCGACTGCTCAGGCGCGCGGGGTCTATGCCTTTGGCCACGAGATAATCCAGCACGGCTTTGGCCCTTCGGCGCGACAAATCCAGGTTATCCGCCTCCGTACCCACCTCGTCGGTATGCCCCCGGATTTCGATTTTCAACTGGTAATTTTCTTTCAGCAGACGCGCCAGGCGGTCCAGCTCGTAATGCGATTCCTCCCGCAACTCGGCCGAGCCCGAGTCGAAAAACACATTGCGCAAGACGACGGGTTCTTCCACGGCTTTCGCCAAATCCTCCTCTTTCGGAAGCGGAATCAGGCCCACCGACAGGTAAAACGGCTCTGCCAGCGAATGCACTTCCGACAGCGCAAAGTGGTCCGAATAAAACAAATACCCGCTCTGATAAATCTCCAGCGAGTAATCCGACCCCAGCGGAAGCAGGCAAAGCATTTCGCCCTCGCTGTCGGCCTGAGCCCGCCACACATAGCGCCCCTTCTTCTTCAAATCCCTTATGCCGACGACGGCCCGCAGAGGGCTGCCCGTCTCCTTGTCGTAAACGGCGATTTTCGCATAAGTCGCCGGATGCGCCCGGGCTTCCTCCGGCAATTGGAAGGTATAAATATCGGTCGTCCGCCCCCCCCGCTCACTGTCAAAAGAAGAAGCCTCCGCCGGATCGCCATCTGCCCCCGTACCTGCAAAAAAGGCCGTGCGCCCGTCTGGCGCCACAAACAGCGCACCTTCACTCCCCGGCCCATTGATGGGATAGCCCATATTAACAGCCACGCCCCAGCTGCCGTCTTCCTGCTTGCGGCTGTAATAAATGTCGGAGCCTCCCATGCCGGGATGTCCTTTCGACATGAAGTACAGCGTCTTGCCATCGGCATGGATGAAGGGCGCTTCGTCGTCATCCGGAGTATTGATGTTGGGGCCCAGGTTTTTGGGCTTGCTCCACTTCCCGTTGCGCAGACGCTTGCTCACCCAGATGTCTTTTCCCCCCAGGCCACCTTCGCGATTGCTGGCAAAATACAGCAGTTTCCCGTCGGCCGAAAGCGAGGGCAGCGATTCCCAGGCCGCGGTGTTGATCGGCTGCCCGAGGTTTTCGGGCGGCGTCCAGCCCCCTGTGGCAAGCTGCCTCGTGAAGTACAGATCGCAACTGCCATACCCGCCCTTGCGGTTGCAGATGGTAAAGATGATGGATTTTCCGTCGGCAGATATAGTCGGCGCCCCCTCATTCAGCAGCGTGTTGAGCTGGAACAGTGGTTCGGCATCCTGCCATTCATCCTTGACCTTTCGGCAAACGTAAAAGTCTTCTCCGCCCTTCTCCGTCCGGCGCACGAAGAGCAGCAGTTCGCCATCGGCAGTCAGCACGGGCGAATACTCAGCGCTTTCGGTATTAATTTCCGGCCCCAACTTCCGCGGCTCAAAGGGCACGGGATGCTTTTTGGCCTCTACGCTGAAGCGCAGTTGTTCCAGTTCTTTCGCGGCTTTTTTGCGTTGCAGTTCGCCTCCCCTGCCGGTATTGAGATACATTTGCAGATGGTCAATGGCCTCCGTCTCTTTTCCCTGCCGCCACTCGCAGATAGCCACTTTATACCAGGTAATCACCCGATAACCCGGCGCCTCTTTGAGAACGCGCTCGTAGGTTTCTTCGGCTTTCGCCAAATTCCTCCCGTCGTAATAGACATCGCCGAGAAGCAGCCAGGCGTCCACAAAAAAGGGTTCATCCTCCGTCAGCTCCCACAAAAGGCTAAGGGCCTTGCCCCACTGCTCCTCCTGCACATAAGCCCGCGCCTGCTCATAGCGCTTCAGCTTCTTCTTCCCCACCTTATCCTTGGTTACATAAGACTGAGCCGAAAGGACAGCTGTGGAAAGACAGCTCAGCAGAAGTAAAAAGAGAAAATTGCGTGTCATCGTTTTTGGGTAAGTTTTTTTGGCAAGGCTTGCGCTTTTAACTTAAACTGGTCAAAGATAGGGAAAGTTGGGGAAATGTGGCGCGCAAAGCGCGCAATGTGATTTTACGCTCGCTTCGCATCGCGCGATGGAAAATGGAGAATGCCCTCTCCGTGAACGCTCCGTGTACCCCGTGGTAAAAGAATTGAGAATGAAAAATTGATAATTGAGAATGACCTCTTCGAGTACTCTCCGTGAGCTCCGTGTACTCCGTGGTAAAAGAATGGAAAATGAACCAATGAGAATCCCAAGGACTCGGCTGCATGTTGCCTCATAAAACGGGATATCAAGTTGAACGGGTTTAAAACCCGCGGGAACCCGCGTCATCTGTCAGACTGAGCTTGCCGAAGTCCGCGTCATCTGTCAGGCTGAGCCTGCCTGC
>JALVES010000147.1 GCA_027030635.1 Saprospiraceae bacterium
GTACAAAATATAGCGAAAATCTATTCCGGGCTGCGTCTGTAAGTTGCCCATATGCACCATGCCCGAATCGGGAATGGAAAACCCCCGATAAATGCCTTTGGGACGATCGGGACAGGTCGTGCCTTCCGGCAAAACTGTATTCTCACAACCGAAGGTATCTAAGGCTGCCGGATACAGCACATTTTCCATAAGAGGCATCATGCCGTTGATTTGCTCAAAGGCCGTGGCATCCCACAGGCCGAACAGGCTGCGCAAATGGGCATCTCGCACGTGAATGCCTACAGATACTTCCTGCCCCAAAAGGCCTGCATCCATTACCGAAGTCGTATCTATAAAATCGGGGTGCGCAATAACGCCCGTAAGTTGTAAAGCGTAAAAACCGGCGGGCATGCAAGGTATGAAAAGAGAGTCTTTAAAGTCGGCAAAAAAATCTCCGCCGGCACTGATGGAAGCGCAGTCATCGCTCATTTCGGCATAGAAGATGCGGGCGTAGAAAAAAGTGTCATTCCCGGTGAGCAAGCTGAAAGTGAGGTCGGCATCTTCTTCCAGTTCAAAGGAAAACCAGGTGGTCAGGTCGTAATTCACACCATCGTAAGGGACACCGGCTGCGGGATTGACCGTGCCGCATTGGTTTTGCGGAAGCGAAAGTCTGGCTTCGCAATTGAAGCCGTCGTTCAAAACGGTGGTTATGCCTGCCTCGGAAGAAGGCAAAATGCCCAATTGATTGCCGGGCTGCATTAGACTCGTTTCAGGCACGGGTGAAGGCGGCCCCACATAGCCATATTGCCCGATGGTTATTTCCAGAGAGTTGTTGGCATATCCTTCCGGAAAAATCAGGGCGAAACTGTAGGTAGTATTTGGCGAAAGCAAAGGGCTGCAAAGGTATTCGCGCACTCGCTTTTCGGCACGCACGTCCAATATTTGACCGGCATCCACCACCGGCAGACTCTGCGGGTCGGCCAGTTGCACATCGCCTTCGTACAAGCGGTAACCGATTGCCGGAGGAAGCGCCACGCTGGTACCGCTTTCCAGCACAATGGCAATCACATCAAAATAAGAAGCGGTACTAAAGACATGCCAACTTGATTTGACGAAAGTCGAAGGATCGCTGACCGGCAAATCTGAAAATTCCCAGGCGCCCTCTACACTCTGGCAGCCTACCTGATAAGCTGTTGAGACCCTGTCGTTGACCGGTAAGGCGCCGAAATCAAGGGCCATAGCGCCGGCATCATGCGGCGCCGAGCCCGGCGGGTCGGAAGTAAAAGGAAGGTTTATCTCCCATGATAAAAACAGCTTGCCCGAAGCCTCATTTTTGGCACAAACCTGAACGTAATAGGTGCCCGCCTCAAGGCACTTGCTCTCCGAGAATCCCAGTTGTGTGATAGAAGGGAGCGCCCCGACAGTCAAAGCAGTGGCATCTCCGCAGGCGTCTATTTGATAGACGGAAAAGCCCGCTTCCTCGGGCAAAAGCCCGCCTTCAAATTGATTCCATGACAACTTCACCTGGCGGGAAGAGGAAAGGCTAAAAGAAAACCATATCGTCTTCTTATCCAAACCCGATGCCTGAATGGGGCCGTCAAAAAACTCTCCGGCATCTATGGTCGCTTCGGTAAGGTCTATGGTGTCGGAATAAAAAATGCCTGTCGCAAAGCCAAAATCCTGATAGAGCGCATCGGCACAATGGTCATTTACCGGAGGAGCCAACATGGTTTTGTCCAATTTACAATCACCTCTCAAATCAGCACGATAAAAAGGGCCATAGGCAACAGCGCTCACCACGAAATACAGCAACCAGATATTCCATGCATATAAGTTCGATTCAGTTCTCAGAAAATTCTTCATATCGTCGGTTTTTTCAAAAACATAGGCTCTTTAAACAAACCACCTCATCTACAAATCTACCCAAATTTATGGAATAGCAGGCATCCCTTTTGTCGGCTAAAAAACAAGGCTTAGATTAAGCCGTCTGTTTTTTCCACAAATGCAAGACAGCAGACAAAAAAGAAGAAAAGCAGGCCCGCAGAAGCATCACTCGGCAAAAGCGAATTTCCCTTTGCCTGAATTCAAGCTTATCGAGCTCCCGTCATCCGCATACAAGACCGCCCGGGCTTCCCAGTCAACAGCATAAAAATCGCGCTCATCCTGAGCGTCTTGATAAGGCTCACTACTCAAAATTTTAAAATAGCTGTCGGCTGCTTGAGGTTCTGTATCAGAACGATACACCTTACCGGTTTCATCGGTATAAATCAGCACAAGATTTCGCAGAGAAGGAGAAGACGACACCCATTGAACATCAAGCAAATCAGCAAAAACATCTATAAAAGGCTCTACGGAGCTGGCAGTATAAGAAATACAAGCTGAAACTTCACAGGAAAAAAATGTATCTTCGGCAGTTACACAGTACAATCCCGGGTCTATAACATAAATCGAATCCAATGCCCCTCCCTGATCCCATAAAAAATTGACCAACTGCCCATCCCGCGATTCAGCCGACAGAATAACCCCATTCTGAAAGGACGTTCCTGCCATTTGCAACTGGCAGGAGATTCCATCCGGAGCCAGATCAAAACAAGACTTAGCCAGCACACTGCCTCCATCATCAATACTCAGGCAAACGGAAAAGGGCAAAGAATCCTGTCGCGTAATCTGCACTTCTTTTCCGGATATAGACAGCGCAGTGGAGTCCATTACATCCCAGCGATAAAAATCATCGGAGTAATTGGTCCCATTTAAGCTGCCTGCCTGCAAAGTATAGATATAGTCTCCCGGGGCGTTTACAGTTGGCAAGTCGCCGGCTACGGCATAAGGTAAATCGCCGGCAGAAAGTACCTCTGAAAAAGAAAAGGGATACCCTCCGTATTCAGAATAATCCAGGATTTGGATTTCCAAAGAAGGGCCACATTGATCCAAACACCATTGCTCCGACATTTTGGAGGACAACACATTCGCTGTGTCTTTTTCATGGCTCGCATCCATCACATAAGCGTGCTCTTCAGAAGCAGCGAGATGTACCGGACTGCCTCCATTGTCAAATTCCAAATCGGCATAAAAGAAAGGGAGTTCTGCCGGCTCATCGGGCGGCAGGCTTAGCTTTTTGCAGGAAACAAACAAAAAAGCAAAAGCAGATATACAGACCAAAAAACGAGTCATTGAATTTCTCTTTAAAAGAACAACAACAATCCAACAGTAGCGCCTTTATTCCAGCGATAATTCCCCGGGCCTGCCGGCAAGGCATATCCGGCATACAGGCCCACATCCGGTACTCGCTGCAAATGCAGGCGCCAGCTCAAGGAAATTTCCAGGCCGTATTGTTGCCAGCCATCGGTAGAGAGCCAGCCCCTCTCAAGCAGACTTTCACGGTAGAAACGGGGTTTTTCACCCTCGCCTCCTCTTTGGTAGTATGCCTGAAGAGTATGCTCAAAGTCCTGAAGTTCAGCCTGAGACAAAGCAGTCTCAGTTGGCGGATAATAACGCTCATACATAGCTCCACGAACACCCGTCAGGTAAGAGGCCCGCAGCCCTATGGTCCAGCTTTGACGCTGACTTTGCTGCCAGCGCAAACCCAAAGCTGCACGAAGTAAATACACAGCATCAGCCTGAAAAACGAGATCGCTGCGATAATAGGCCAGGCCATAAGCTTCCTGCACAGCGCTTCCCGCCGGCATTTTGTACAAGCCTCTGCGTGCCAGGCCCATGCCGAGCTGTGCCGACAGCCCGTCGGTCAGACGCCTTTCGGCAAATGCCAAAGCAGCGAGATCGGCCTGTGGCTGAGCGCTCACAAAGTTGACTCCCGCCTCTAAGCTTGCGCCAAAC
>JALVES010000148.1 GCA_027030635.1 Saprospiraceae bacterium
GGTTGTAAAACCGATTTGATTGTTGATGACAAAGTGGATGGTGCCGCCGGTGAAATAACCGTCTAATTGGCTCATTTGTACGGTTTCATAGACGACGCCCTGGCCGGCCAGCGCGGCGTCTCCGTGTACGAGTACGGGGAGGATGCGGTGGAAGTCTTTTTCGTACAGCAACTCGCCTTTGGCTCGGGTGAAGCCTTCGACTACGGGGTCTACGCTTTCTAAGTGGGAGGGGTTGGGTACCAGTTTGAGGTGTATTTTTTTGCCGAAAGGCGTCTCTACCTGGGAGGAGAAGCCGAGGTGGTATTTGACATCGCCATCGCCAAAGCGCTGGTCGGGAACGGCTGTGCCTTCAAATTCGTTGAAGATTTGTTCGTAGGTTTTGCCCATGATGTTGGCCAGCACATTGAGGCGGCCGCGGTGGGCCATGCCGATGACGACTTCTTCGGCTCCCCGCGCAGCTACTTCATTGATGATGCCGTCTAAGGCGGGGATGGTGGTTTCGCCGCCTTCGAGGGAAAAGCGCTTTTGGCCGACGTACTTGGTGTGCAGGAATTTTTCAAATTGTACGGCGCCGTTGAGTTTTTCGAGTATGCGGCGCTTTTCTTCCATGCTGAGCCCGTAGTCGTCGGGTCGTTGTTTTTCTATATGCGTTCGCAACCAGATGCGTTTTTCGCGGTCTTGGATGAAGTAGTATTCAAAGCCGATGTTGCCGCAGTAAATGTGGTGCAGGCGTTGCAGGATTTCTCTCAGCGGGGCCGGCCCGGGCATGTCAATTTCTTTGGCTGCGAGGAAGGGCGTGTCGAGATCAGCTTCGGAGAGTTCGAAGTTTTCCAGCTCGAGGTGGGGTTTTCTGTCTTTGCGCTGTTTGATGGGATTGGTGGTAGAGAGCAGGTGTGCGCGCAGGCGATAGGCGAGGATGAGGGAGAAGACGCGCAGCTCTTTGTAGATGTGCTGTTTGTCGTCGGGCAGGCCGGCAGCCTGTGTATGCTCCGGAGCCTGTTTGGCGAAAGCCCCCTGCGAGAGAGCATATTCAAAGCCTTTGAAAAAGGAGGCCCAGGATTCATCCACCGATAGGGGGTCTTTTTGATAGCGCTTGTAGAGCGTTTCGATGTAGCCCGGGTGTGCGTTGGCGATGAAGGAGTAGTCTGTCATTGGATTTTGCGTTCAACTCAGCGGTTTGCAAAGAAACCGCTGAGTTGTCTTTTTGTTTTAAGTTTTTAATACCCGCCCCAGATAAAGGTGCGTTGGCCGCAACCTGCTTTGGCCACGCCGCCGATGGGGATGTTGAGTTCGGCAAAGACGGAGGCGCTGAAGGGGTGAGAGGGTGTATAGGTTTCGTAGGGTGGGTTGACGTAGGTGGCGGGAAAGTTTGCCTCTTTGCCTTTTTCGGAGATGAAATCTGCCCAGGAGTATTCCAGTCTGACGCCCATGCGGAAGCTGAAATCTTCGGAGCCGGCGATGAGGCCGCCTACGCCGAAGACGGCTGCGGGATAGGTCTGTTGGTAATAGATTTCGGGTCTTTGCGAGAGAATGCCGCCGTTGAGCCGTTGTTTGAGGTCTAAGACTTTGACGAGTTTGGGGCCGATTTCGATATAGGAGGCGCCTGCATAGAAGCGATAGAGGAGAACGACTTCGCGGGTAAACCACTTGATGCGGTTTTCGAGCAGGGAGCCATTGCCGTCGTCGTAATCGAAATTTTGCCTGTTTCCGGCCCACATGAACTCCAATTGCAGGCCGTGTTGGGTGCCGAAGTTCATGCCGAGGCCGCCGCCGAAAGCTTCGTTGGTGGTGAGGAAATAGTTGTGGTTGCGATCGTCAATGATGTTTTGGTTGTAGAAGCCGCGGGCGCCATACATGGCGCGGGCGGACAGTTCTACCCATACCTGACTTTGCGCGCTCAGGGCGCAGACGAGAAAAGCGAGAAGGAAGAATGTCTTTTTCATTTGTTTTTATTTTGGTAGCAAAGGTACTGATTTCTGTTCATTCAGCCACTTTCCCCATGAGTTTTCCCCAGAGGGGAAAACTCAGGAAGCCGATCCATACCAACAGCGGGCTTTCTATGCGGAAGCGGCTCAGCGCAAGCACTATCGGAATCATGCTGAAAGCCGCAGCTGCGAGACCGGTGAATAATTTGCGGGGCAGGGGCTGCAGGGGTTCCAGCAGGTAGTGGTGCAGCAGCAGGAGTCCGCAACTGCTCAGGCACATCCAGGTGAAGAGCCCGAGGGTATCATCTATACCGGCGAGCATAGCCAGGCTGTAGAGGGCCGTTCCGCCGATGACGAAGAGGACTCGTCTCGTGAAGTTCTTTTCTGCCCGTCTTTGCGAGGCCCAGCCCATGCTCATGGCGAAGCCCGGCAGGAAAAAGCCCAGGGCGAAGAGCAACAGCGCATAGGGGGATGAAAGAGCTTTTGCCTCTACATCGGCTGTTTGCTCCGTGCCCGGGGGGATGCGAAAGGCCAGAGCTGAGAAAAGGAGGTAGAAGAGGAGGCCGATAAAGGATAGTTTTTGATTGAGTTTCATAAAAAAATTATTTTTGCGTGAACTTTTCAACTGCCTGGTGGTTTTCATCCCGAATTAGAAGGTGATGGGTATTTGTCATCCATTTGCTTTTGAAGCGGGCAGGTGATTTTCCTGAGCTGCCGTGTGCAGCCATGAGTTTGTTAGAGGAGGTAAGAAACGAAACTTTTTGCAGACATTTTCGTTCAAGACACAGGTTTGAGCGAGCGAACGAAATAAGCGGAAAGCGGGCTTTTCCGCTGAAGACTTGGTTTTTTGGGGTTAACGAGCCGGCCGGTTTGCTCTCCGCAGCCGGTCGGCATTTTTTATGATTAGGTGTAGTTATGATTCACTTTTTTCTGTCAATCCTGGCTTCGGTCATTTCGGTGGTCAACCCGTTTGGCGCTGTTCCGCTGTTTCTCTCCATGACGCCGGACTATACGGATGAAGACCGCAAGCGCACTTCTCTGCACACCAGTCTGTACTTCATTGCCATTTTGCTGGTGTTTTTTGTGGGCGGCACGGTCATTCTGAGTTTTTTCGGAATCAGCCTCTATGCCATGCGCATTGCAGGGGGCATTATCATTTTCACCTCGGGTTTGGGGCTGCTGCGCGGTCGCTTTGCTCAGAGTAGAGCCATAGACAAGCAGGTGAAGTCGGAGGCCCTGGAGAAAGAAGACATTTCTTTTTCGCCCATGGCCATGCCCATGTTGAGCGGCCCGGGCTCCATTTCGCTGCTCATCGGTCTGTGGGCAGAGTATCCCTCATCCGTTCATCGCCTGCTGGTCGCCCTGGCCGTCATCGTCGCCGGCCTGATCGTCTTTTTGATTTTGCGCTACTCACACTACCTCTTCAAACTGCTGGGCGTGGCCGGCCTGCGTGCACTATCGCGCATCATGGGCTTCATCGTGATGACCATAGGCATTCAGTATGTGATTAGCGGGCTGACGGTTTGGTTGGGGGAGGTGTTTAGTGTTTAGCGTTTAGTGTTTAGTGTTTAGCGTTTAGTGTTTAGCGTTTAGTGTTTAGCGTTTAGTGTTTAGCGTTTAGTGTTTTGGAGTTTATTGTTTATAGTTGATAGTTTACAGTTATTTTTACTTGTTTTGGGAGGCAGCGGGGCGGGCTTTAGCCCGCCAGCAAGCTCAGCGGGCTTCAGCCCGCGATGCTGTCACGTTCATCACGTCAAAAAACATACAAAATTTACCAAAAATTACTATCTTAGCGCCGTAAAATGACCAAAGAGAACCCTCTAATGCCCCGTAAGACTATAGTTATCTACAGCAAAATAGTATTTAATTGCTTGATAATCAG
>JALVES010000149.1 GCA_027030635.1 Saprospiraceae bacterium
CTGCCTCCGCAACTCTGGTCGGTAGGGCGAAAGCCCCATATTCTGTTGTTGAGAATGCGTATTTGGTCTTCGGGCCTGGTGGATTTGGTGCCCACTTTGATGTCTAAGCCGTCTTCGGCGCAGGCCCACTCGCCATCGCTTTTTTGGACGTAGAGGCGAGGCTGAATGTAAATGTCGTTGTTCTCGATGACCGTTGCCGGCACGCTGCCCGTTTGCGCATTGGCAGCGCGATTGCCCTTGCGCGGCACGTTGTAGAGCAGGCCCACTGCATCGGATAAGTTGTAAAATTCATTGCCCACGATCAAATTGCCCCTCGCTTCTTCTCCCTCGCGGGCGCTGATGACAATGCCGCCCATGTCAACGCCCACGCCCTCTACCTTATCGCGAAAGACACAGCGCTGGATGAGGTTGTGGTTGGCCTGCAAAATGCGTATGGCCGCCAGCCCCAGAAACTGCTCAAAGAGGCAATAGTCTATGATGTTGTAATCCGAGCCGGGCTTCATCTTGCTGGTCAGACCGCCCTGCAAACCCCGTTTCTTAGAAGCTTTACCCCGAAACGTCAATCCATGCAAAACCCAGTAATCAGCCCCTGCCGTCTCAAAGGATTCCAGCAACACCTCACGCCTGGCATCTCCCGACATCTGTACGGGATGTGGCGGTTTATAGGGCGAACGCGACTTCGGGTCGTAATAGCGCAAAATTCGCCGCGCCCGGGCCGAGCCCGAACGCTTCAACACCAGAGGTCCCCAACTTCTGTAATCGCCGGGCGTGATGAGGAAATAACTCCAACGGCCGTCATTGATGCCGGCTTCTTCCCAGGAAGAGGCGCTCTCCGGCCTAATGATGCGCACATCACCAAGCGTGTGGGGAGGTTTACCTTCCGGAAAATCCAAGATCGGCAAATCACTTCCGTAAACGCTGCGGGGAAACCAGGCTCCGCTCTCACCCAAAGGCAGGCGCTCCACCCCGGGCCAAAAACCCCAGGCATCAACAGGCCGCTTACCGGCAGGAATGGGCTCTTGCCTACCCTGCTCAGAAGGATGCAAGGCCTCTCCTTCTCCCGTCTTCTGTGCCTTGCAGGCACAAAGCAGGAGGAAAATGAAAAAAAGGATTGTGTTTTTCATACCATGATTCATTCAATGGTTATTAAGTTTTCCCCCCAAAACTTGCCCTGCTCACGGCAAAAATTTCCTCGGCAGACATCAGGGGTTCGCCGCCTTTCAGGAGAAATTCGGTCAGGCGGCGGAATTGTTCTGCATGGCCCTTGTCCAAGCGCGAAGAAGCGGAGCGAAAGCCCTTAAAGCCGTAGCCGTGCAGCTTGCGGAAGTTATCCAGGATGAGGGTTTTCCCTTCGCTATGGACTTCCACGCGCTCTTTGGAGTAGGCCTTACTTCCCGTGGAGAAGTAATGCACCGAGCCGATATCGCCATTGGCAAATTTGAGTGAGATCGAGGCGCTGTCTGTATTCGGCGCGGGATGTCGGCCGAGGCGGTCTATGTGTACCTCCGCAATCAGGCTGCCGCTGAGGTATTGCAGCAAATCCATCAGGTGGCAGGCTTCGCCGACGATGCGCCCGCCGCCCTGCTCCATATCGTGTACCCAGCTATCGGGAGGAATGTAGCCGGCATTCATCACTGCGACCATGGTTTTCGGGCTTGCTGCGGGCAAAAGTTCCTTCATCTTTTGCACCAGCGGGGCAAAACGCCGATTGTAGCCCACCATGAGGGCAGAAGGACTCTCCTGCAGTAGTTTTTCCAGCATTTCCACTTCTTCGAGGCGAATGGCCGGGGGTTTTTCCACAAAAACGTGCTTGCCGGCCCGCAGGGCTGCGGCGGCCATAGGTGCATGCAGATGGTGGCGCGTGGCAACAACCACCAATTTCACTTCCGGGTCTTGCAAGACGGCTTCGTAATCCGTTCCGGAAAAGGGAATGTCAAATTTCTTCGCCAGATGCGTTCCGCTGAGTCCGGCTGCGCTGATGAGATGTTTCACGGGCATCCCTGCTTTTTTCAGCAGAGGCAGAATCACCCGCGAGCTGAAGTTTCCGGCGCCCACCACGGCACAGGCGCCTCCCGGAGGTGCTATGTAGTTGGCTTTCAGGCGCAGGCTGTGTTGAGCAGGCGCCGGCTCTGAGGAGTACTCCAAGAGCGAGGCCAACACTTTCCGGTCGCTGATGCGCTCATAGACCTGCTCGCATTTGCCGAAAGGCACAATCTGAGAAACCAGGGGGGCGGGATTCAACTTTCCGGCCTGCATCATCTGCAAAACCGCCTCAAAATTGCGCTTCTCCGTCCAGCGCACGTAGGGCAGGGGGTAGTCGCGCCCGCGCAATTCATAGTCCTCGTCATAACGGCCGGGGCCATAGGAGCAGGAAACCTGAAAGCTGAGTTCTTTCTCGTAAAAATCCGAGCGGCGCAGATTCAAATCCACCACGCCTACCAGCACGATGCGCCCGCGCTTGCGGCACATTTGGGCTGACTGGTGTACAATTTCGTCATTTTTGGCGGAAGCCGTAATAATCACCCCGTCCACGCCGGCATCCCGATGTCCCTGAGCTGCAGCAAAGGGAGAACTATGCCTTTCGGCAAATGCAAGCACGTCTTCCCCGCTCCCCGCCCTGAAGGGAATGACGCCCATCGCTTCTGCCAGCTTCAGGCGCTCCGGCTCGGGGTCAACGCCTATCACGCGGCAGCCATTGGCCAGCAAGAGCTCGGCCGTCAGCAGGCCAATGAGACCCAGGCCCATCACGCAAAAGGTTTCACCCAGGGTGGGATTCAACAGGCGAATGCCCTGCAAACCTATGGCGCCCAAAACCGTGAAGGCCGCATCTTTGTCGTCCACGCCCTCCGGTATGCGGGCCGCCAGATTTTCAGGCACGCAAACCCACTCCGCATGAGGCCCGTTGGACACCACGCGGTCGCCCACGCTAAAGCCCCGCACGCCTTCGCCCACCTCCTCCACTACGCCCACGTGGCAGTAACCCAAAGGCATGGGTTGCCCCAGCTTGGCAAACACCGCCTCCAAAGTAGGCCGCAGGCCCTCGGCCTTGATTTTGTCGAGCACCATCTGCACCTTCTCCGGCTGCTGCCGGATTCGCGACAGCCAACCGGCCTTGCCAAACTCCACCAACATCCGCTCCGTACCCGCCGACACCAAACTGTAGCGCGCACGAATCAACAAATGCCCGGGCCGCACTACCGGCACGGGGACTTCCTCCAGGCGGGTTTTGCCTTGTTTTAGGTCTTGTACTACTTGTAGCATAGGTGAAAAATGTGGAACGCTGCGCGTTCTAATGTGGAGCGCTGCGCGCTCTAATGTGGACGCTGCGCGTCTAATGTGGAAGCGCTGCGCGCTTCTAATGTGATTTTATGCTCGCTTCGCATCGCGTGGGAGGGTGAACTCCGTGTGAAAAGAATTGGGAATGGAGAATGACCTCTCCGCGAACACTCCGTGAGCGCCGTGGTGAGTTTGCAACTCCCCTTTTGAGCTGCTCTAAATTGGCCGTATCGTACGCGCGCTAAAGCACGGGGTGCTGATTGACGGGCTAAAGCCCGCCCAACCAAACGCTAAACACTAAACACTCAACACTCAACGACACACGGCAAACAATAAAAAAACATCCCAACAACAGACAACAGACAACCGCCAACAGTCACCCCACCGCAAATTCATCCACCTCCCTCTTTTCCGAGGAGAAATTGACTCCTATGAGGATGATTTTCTTACCCGAGTTGCGATACCTGTCTGCATAGCCTCTGCTTTTGAGCTGCTCTAAGGCTTCCTGAGCCGAGCGGTCTAATTTA
>JALVES010000150.1 GCA_027030635.1 Saprospiraceae bacterium
GAAATGCTGAGCCGCCTGCAACGCAAGGCCGTGGAAAACAAAAACACCTTCGACGAGCTCATGGAAACGACCAAATACTGTACCTTGGGCCAAATTACCAACGCCCTCTACGAAGTGGGCGGGCAATACCGAAGAAATATGTAAAAGAGCCTGCGGGCTCTTTTGCCTTTACACCAAACAACAAGTAAAACCTGAAAAATGAACCTGGATTTTATCAAACGCCTCGGGTTGGAAGACGTCAACCCCGGCACCTGGACCGGCCTGGAATCTTCGGATTCCGGCGAGTACATCGAATCGTTTACGCCCATAGACGGCTCTTACATCGCGAAGGTGAGTGTAACGAGCAAGGAAGAATACGAGCAAGTCATCGCCAAAGCTCAGGAGGCCTTTAAGGTGTGGCGCAAGATACCCGCTCCCCGCCGCGGTGAGATTGTGCGTCAATACGGCAACAAGCTGCGCGAATACAAGGACGAGCTGGGACGCCTGGTCTCCTACGAAATGGGCAAAAGCCTGCAGGAAGGCTGGGGAGAAGTGCAGGAGATGATTGACATCTGCGACTTTGCCGTAGGCCTTTCGCGCCAACTGTATGGCCTGACGATGCATTCCGAGCGGCCGAATCACCGCATGTACGAGCAGTGGCATCCGCTGGGCATCGTGGGCATCATCTCGGCTTTCAACTTCCCCGTAGCTGTTTGGTCGTGGAACTCCATGATCGCTCTGGTTTGTGGCGACGTTTGCGTGTGGAAGCCCTCCGAGAAAGTGCCTCTCTGCGCCGTGGCCTGCCAAAAGCTGTTGCACGAGGTTTTGCGCGAAAACGATGTTCCGGAAGGCGTTTGCAACATCATCGTGGGCGACTATCGCGTGGGCGAGTACATGACCCACGACAAGCGCGTGGCCCTCGTCTCTGCCACCGGCAGCATCCGCATGGGTAAGATCGTCGGTCAGGCCGTGGCTGCACGCCTCGGGCGCAGCCTGTTGGAACTGGGTGGCAACAACGCCATCATCATCACGCCCTCGGCCGACCTCAAAATCGTGCTCACCGGCGCCCTCTTTGGAGCCGTGGGAACGGCCGGACAGCGCTGTACCAGCACCCGCCGCCTCATCATCCACGAAAGCATTTACGACGAGGTTGCCCAGGCGCTCAAAAACGCCTATGGCCAATTGAAAATCGGCAATCCCTTAGATACTGCCAACCACGTCGGCCCGCTAATTGACAAAGATGCCGTCAACATGTACCTGCGCGCCCTCGAAGAAATCAAGCGCGAAGGCGGAAACTTCCTCGTCGAAGGCGGCGTGCTCGAAGGCGAAGACTATCCGGGCGGCTGCTACGTCAAGCCCTGCATTGCGGAGGTCGAAAACCACTACGAGATCGTGCAAAACGAGACTTTCGCACCCATCCTCTACCTCATGAAGTACAAGGAGATCGAAGAGGCCATCGCCATGCAAAACGGCGTGCCTCAGGGCTTGTCTTCGGCCATCATGACCAACAACCTGCGCGAATCCGAGCTCTTCCTCTCCTGTGCCGGCTCCGACTGCGGCATCGCCAACGTCAACATCGGCACCAGCGGAGCGGAAATCGGCGGCGCCTTCGGAGGCGAAAAGGAAACCGGCGGCGGGCGCGAGAGCGGCTCCGATGCCTGGAAAGCCTACATGCGCCGGCAGACCAATACCATCAACTACGGAAAAGACGTTCCCCTTGCACAGGGAATTGAATTTAATCTGTAAAATCTGTTTGGGGGCTCCGGCCCCCAAACTCCACTTTCACCTATGGGTCTCCGATTTGCCTGCATCCTAACTCTCTTACTGCTCCCCACCCTTCGCGGGCAGGCCCAGCAAAATATCATCCCCAACCCGGGCTTTGAAAAGTTGAGCAACACCCGCAACAACTGGTACTACAACGGCAAGGCCTTCACCGCACGAAGCAAGTACTGGGAATCTGCCATCTTCACCTCTCCGGATCTGTATCACCCCCGCGTCGTCATTCCGAGGTACTGGAAGGAAAGGGGCTTTGGCCAAACGAAGGCGCACAAGGGCATTTGCTATGCCGGCATCACCGTCTATGGCTGCGGAAACTGGCAAGACAGCCAGGGAGGGGACGATGAAAAAAAGCCACACTGCCGCGAGTTTTTACAGGCGCTTTTAGCCGAGCCGCTGGTTCCGGGACAACATTACTATTTTGAAATGTGGGTGCAGCCCCTGCCCCGGGGCATGCGCATCAACCGCCTCGGCATGGCGCTGAGCATGGAAAAAGCCGACTACCTCGCCAAACCCGAAGAATTACAACTGCCCGCCACCATCGAAGCCGAAGACGTCCTCTCCCGCCCGGGCTGGCAAAAAATCTCCGGCCGCTTTGTAGCCGACACCGCCTACGAGTACCTCCTCATCGGCAATTTTTATCCCGACGACAGCACAGAAGCCCTCGTCCCCAAAGTCAAAAATCCACTTGGCTACGCCTACTATTACATAGACGATGTGTTGTTAAAAAAAGTGCCGCCCATCCTCCCCCTGCAACTCGCCAAAGACGATCTGCTCAGGCAGGAGCTGGAAGTGGGCAAGACCATTCGTCTCAAGCATCTGTATTTTGAATTCGACAAATGGGACCTACACCCCCGCTCGTATGTCGAACTCAACAAGCTGGTCAAAATCATGCGCGATCACCCCCACATGAAAATCCAAATCAACGGCCATACCGACAGCGAGGGCGAAGAGCGCTACAACATCTATCTCTCCCGCAAACGCGCGAAATCCGTCATGGCCTATCTCATTTCACAGGGCATTTCCGAGTCGCGTCTGCGCTACAAGGCATTTGGCGAAAGCCGGCCCGTAGCCGACAACAGCACCGACGAAGGGCGCCGCCTCAATCGTCGGGTGGAAATCGTAATTTTGTCGCTGTAATGGCACTACTCAGTTGTAAAGAAGAAGGCCGCCTCGAGGCCGGTTGTGACGAAGCGGGCCGCGGCTGCCTCGCAGGGCCGGTTTTTGCGGCAGCTGTGATTTTGGATTTACATAAGCCTTTCGGCAAATCCATCCCGTCCATACGAGACTCCAAGCTCCTCAGCGAAAAGCAACGCGCCGAGGCCCGCGCCTGGATAGAGGCCCACGCTCTGGCCTGGGCCGTCAGGCGCATAGACCCGCCGGAGATAGATAAGATCAACATCCTCCAGGCCTCTGTTAAGGCCATGCATCTCTGCCTCGAGGCCCTGCCTCTGCGCCCCGATTTCATCCTCGTGGATGGCCACTACTTCCACCCCTTTCCCTCGGAAGAAGACCCCATTCCCCACAGTTGTGAAGTAAAAGGAGACGGGCGCTTTCTCTCCATCGCCGCCGCCTCCATCCTCGCCAAAACCCACCGCGATGAATTCATGTTAAAACTCCACCAAAAACACCCCCAATACCACTGGGACAGCAACAAGGGCTATCCCACCAAGGCACATCGGGAAGCCATTTTGAAGTACGGGCCTACGCCCTTTCATCGCCGCTCGTTTCGGTTGTATCCTGCTCCGGGGGAGCAGGGGAAACTGGAATTTTAAACAATTAATTGACATTAATTATTCTTTACCATACCTGCTCCGGGGGAACAGGGGAGGTTGTCTGTTGTCTGTTGTCCGTTGTCCGTTGTCCGTTGTCTGTTGTCCGTTGTCCGTTAGGATCGGGGTGGGGTCCCATGATATAGGTTGACAAAAGATGGGCGACAAGCGCACAAATGTGGAAAACTTTATTTGGTTAAGAAATCAGTTTTCCAAAACTTTGAGGTCCGGGATGAAGCGGAGACGGGCTCTGCT
>JALVES010000151.1 GCA_027030635.1 Saprospiraceae bacterium
TAGCCATAAAATAGCCGCTGGTCAGAAGAAAAATGGTATTGACAGCCCCAAAAGTGCGATTGAGATGCTGAGCCGATTCGTGAAACCCGCCCGGGTCCTTCCCCGCCGAAGCAACCAAAACGATGAGCGCAATACCAAAAGTCAGCAACTCTACCATGATGATCATCCAAAGCAAAATGCCACCGGGGGGCTCGTAGATGCTTTTGTAGTCCATGCTTTTTTTCATAGTCTTTCTTTTTCCCGAAGCGAATGTGGGGCAAAGCTACGGGATTAATGGAGAACGTGGACGCTTCGCGTCTAATGTGGCGCCTGCGGCGCTAATGTGGAACGCAAGCGTTCTAATGTGATTTTACGCTCGCTTCGCATCGCGTGGGATACCCAATCAAAGGATCGGGGTGCCTGCCTGCTGCAGGCAGGTTCTATCATGTCACGTTTGTTACGTCTTCATTTCTCGCTAAGCGTTGCCCTGAGCTGCCCCCTGAGCGAAACTGCTCCCAGAGCGGAGCGGTAGCGGAGTCGAAGGGAAGTGGAGTCGAAGGGGAAGCCGAAGGGACGCTAACGGTATCCAATTTACATCCGAAAACATGCAACTTAAGGACTATAGCTGTTTTTCTTTACAAATTTGGCCATATAAGACGCTAAGGAGCCAGCAATTCTCACTTTAGCCCAAAAGTAGCCAAAATCAAGGAGATTCGCACCTTTGTGGCATGAAAACCAGGAAAAAGCCAGCCACTAAAGCAAGCCCAAGCGAATTTGAGCATTTCTACCATGAGGTACTGGTGCCCTTTTTTAATAAAGTGCAGGACGGACGTCGTAAAATTCGAGCTATGAATTGTCAGATGTCTTAAAGAGTGCATATGCCATATACTCTCTGAAGTGCCCCTCATTGTTTTATTTTCGGCAGAAGAGTGAAGCTGAAGAAAGCAATTTAAAGACGATTTACGGGATAAGAGACATTCCCTCGGACAATGGATTGCGTAAGATTTTGGATGGCATACCTTCAGAAGAACTGCGCGAGGCTTTTGCCCTGTTGTTTTCCAGGATTAAGCAGGAAGGCCTGTTAAAGGATTATTATTATTGGAATAAGCATCTGGTTGTAAGTATAGATGGGGTGGAGCATTTTAGTTCGAAGAAGATTAGCTGTCCACATTGTCTGCAAAGAACCCACAGGGATGGTTCTCGTTCTAACTATCACAGCATGCTTAGTGCGGCAGTGGTTTGTCCGGGCGAAAAAGAGGTTTTTGTAATGGATAATGAACCTATTGTCAGACAGCCCGGAGAGCAGAAGAATGACTGCGAATTGAATGCGGCAAAGCGACTGCTCGACAAGCTACAACTGACTCATAATCAGGAACTTATGGTGCTTACGATGGATGCTTTGTATGCATGTGCGCCACTTGTTTGCCGCATCAATGAAAACCCGAATTGGCGGTATGTAATAAATGCAAAGGAAAGTTCTCACCAAGCTTTGTTTGAGCAATTTGATCGGCTGAACGAAGAGCATAAAGTACATTGGGAGGACATAAAGACTGCGGAAGGCACCTATACTTTTGGATATGTCAATAAGCTGTCTTTGAATGACAGCAATCGTGATGTGCTGTGCAACTTTTTGTACTGCATTTGGACGAATAAAAAAGGCGAGGAAAAGATATTTTCCTGGATTACGAATATCACGCTATCCCGAAAGACAATCATGCCCGTGATGCGTATGGGGCGAAGCCGTTGGAAAATAGAAAACGAAGTTTTTAATACGCTGAAAAATCAGGACTACAATTTTTCGCATAATTTCGGACATGGCGAGGAAAATTTGTGTACCAATTTCGCTTATTTGATGATGCTGGCCTTTACAGTGGATCAGGCACAACAGCGGGCCTGTAAATATTTTCAGGCTATTCTGGAGCACCTGAAAACGAAGCTCAAGCTATGGGAGGCAGTTAAGGCAGTATTCAGGATACTCCCTTGTGAAAGCATGACTGAGCTCTATGGCAAGATTTGCAAGATGTACCAGATTCGGCTGGATTCAGGCTAAAGTGAGAATTGCTGATATACTTTGCTTTTATCGTTGAGCTGGTTCTGTTTCAGCTGTTCGGACCGCTTGCAACTACACAAGAGACGCAACAGATAATAGCGGAAGGGCCACAGAAAAAGTCTCCTCCCCACGCTCTATTTTGACCTCCCGATTGGAAAGCAGGCGATAACGCCTCCTAATGTTCTCCAAGCCCTTGCCGTTTTTGCGCACTTGCTTGCGCTCCTGTAAATTATTGGAAACCACCAAATAATCATCCTCCACCCTTATCCGAATAAAAAGAGGATGCTCGCGGGAAACCTCATTGTGCTTCACTGCATTTTCACAGAGCATCTGCAAAGACAAAGGAGGCAGGTGCCTGTCCATATAAACATCGGGCACTTCAAAAGAAATATTGATTTTCCCCTCGCCAAAACGATTCTCCCACAAATGCACAAAGGCCTGCACCAAACGCCACTCCTCGCGCAAAGGGATGAGCGATTTCTGCCCGGCAACATTCAGCAAAAAGCGATACACGAAAGCCAACTGCTGCGTAAATTCCACGGCCCGCTCCCCGTCTTGCGGAATGAGCGCCACCAAAGTATTCAGGGAGTTAAACAAAAAATGAGGCTTCAACTGGTTGTTTAAGGACAAAAACAAGGCCTCGGCCCGCTCTTTTTTCAGCCGCTCGTTTTCTAACAAACTGTTTCGCCACATCACAAACCCGTAAATGGCTTCATAAACAGCCGCAATCATTACCGTCAAAATAAGCGTAGCCAAAATCTGCACTTTCATCGGCGGCGCAGGAACATCAAAGCGTACCAAAGGAAGAACAATGCGATCTACAAACAACAAAAAAACAACCGAAAAGGGAATGATGATGGCAACCTGATAAATCAAGCGTTTGAAGTAATCGCTTAAATCCGGAAAATGCTTCCTGAAATAAATGACGACTCCTCTGTCAAAGTGCCAGAAAATCCCCACAGCAGCTATGGTTACCAGCGTCGTGCGTCCATAAGCTTCTGCATCACTCCAGGGGTCGAAGCCAAAAAAGACCATCGGCATCAGCCCGCCCAAAAGCGGGATGCCGATGACTCTCAACCAAAAATCATCGCAATACAAATACTCACAGGTCTTTCGCCGAAACCATTTCATCTATGCTCCTTTTCGTCCGAGGAGCGCTGCTTTTTGAAGCCAGTGTTCAATTTTTTGCTCCGAAGCTTTGCGCACCACAGCAAAAGTAGTGATTTTTACGGGGCTAATCCCGCAAAATTGCAAAATAGCCCGCTTCATCGCCTTATGCCCGGGAGCACCGACGACGAACTTGTACCACCAAACAGGGCTGTCCATGGTAACCAGCAAACGGGCCGATTTTCCCTTGAGCAGACGCTCCGGCAAACCCCCATCTCTGTACTTAAAGGCAAATCCCGGCAAAAAGGTGCGGTCTATAAAACCCTTCGTCAAAGCCGGCATAGTACCCCACCAGTTGGGATAAGCCCACACGAGATGCGTGGCCCGGGCAATTTTTTCCTGCATCATCTGCAAATCTTCTTCCAGCTCGACCTCTCTCAGGTCTTTATAGCCTTTCGGCAAATTCCAGGAAAAGTTCAAATCAATGAGGTGTACCAACTCGGCCTCGTGCTCTTCCCGAGCCGCAGCATAATAAGCCGAAGCCAAAGCACTGACGAGGCTGTCCTTGTTGGGGTGGCCCTGGAGGATTAGGATGCGATTCATAGTTTATAGTTTACAGTTTACAGTTTACAGTTTAGTGTT
>JALVES010000152.1 GCA_027030635.1 Saprospiraceae bacterium
CTCAGCGGGCTTTAGCCTGCTGATACCCAATAATCTGTGTAATCCGTGATTCTGACGATGGAGGGTGGAAGCGGTGGGAGCGGGTAAATCGGGTAAATCGGGTAAATCGGTGGAAGTGGCCTAATCGGTGAAAGCGGGACTCAATCTGTGTCAATCTGTGTAATCTGTGGACGGAATGAGGGCAACCAAATCAAAAATCAAAAATCGTTAATCGTTAATCGTCATTCAAAAGAAGCTGATTTCTGAACCTTTCCTTTGGTTCATTTTCCATTTTCCTCACCACGGAGTTCACGGAGAGGAACACGGGGGCGGCCATTCTCCATTCTCCATTTTCCATTCTCCATTTATGCCCCGGGCCCGGCAAACAAGAATGAAAAAAAATGCGTTGAAATTTGCAAAAAACAAAAAGAAGTCTTATGTTTGTTGCCGGAAAGATTTTTTTGTGATGGCAGTTGAGTATCCTGAATGTCTTTAAATAATTGGCCGAGGCGTCCAATCCTTTCAAAATATAAAGCCATGAAAAAGTTGTACTACATCGTGGGTCTTATATGCTTATGTGCGTCCTTTTTGTCTGCCCAGAAATACGATCGGTATTGGATAGGACAAGATTGGTGGAACAGCGATGGTAAAGGCACGATGGTGTTGATGCGATTTGATGAGGAGGGTGTATCGTATGAGCTATTTGACCCACCTGAAGGCAGTATTATTTTTACTTCGACAGGCATGATAGCCATAAGTGATGCACGGGGTGAATTTCAGTTTTATACCAATGGCAATGTGGTGGTTTCTTGGGACAAGTACATTATGGAAGGCGGCAAAGGCTTTAACGAGGGGGCTTCGTATGATGACTTCAATCCCATCATGGGGGATACAGTGATGAATTCCGCCTACACGCCCTACGCCTATATGGTCATCCCCGATGCGTTTGAGGAGAAGGTGTATTATATGATACACGCTTTTGTGCGTGAGGAGGGCGATGCCCTGAGGTTGTATGGAGATAAGATGCAGATCAGCAAGATAGACATGTCTGCCAACGGGGGCAGGGGCAAAGTGGTGTACAAAAACCGCTATTTCGATGAGGAACTGATGGGCTCAACCTTTACCTTGATCAAACACGCCAACGGCAGAGACTGGTGGGTGGTGCGACGCAGTCAGGACGGGCTGCGCTACAAATCCATACTCTTGCAGCGCGATTCGGTGGTGCAGGTGGTCAACAGCTATATCCCGGGCCTTAGTACGCAGGATTTTACGTATGATGACTGGTTTGTTACTTCTACCAGTGGTTTGTATGCTTCAGTGGATGGCAGCATGTTGATAGATGAGTTTGGGGTGGGAACATCTATGTGGCTGAGCTTTGATCGCTGCAGCGGCGAAGTTTCGCTGATAGATACCATTTATACGGGCAAAATGCCCTTGGAGTTAAGTGGGAATGTAATTTATGACAGGTATTACTTTCTCCAATTTTCTCCTTCGGGTCGCTATTTGTACGGAGGCAGTTGGTCGAATTTTGCGCAGTGGGATTTGGAGGCCGAAGATGTGGAGGGTTCAAAAGTGGTGTTGTCGGGTACGCCTTGGGGCTTGGATCAGGACCAGAATGTTATAGAAGGGTGGTGGGGAGGTTTAACGGTTTTTTCTCTGGGGCCTGATGGCAAGATTTATAATTTGATTCGTTACAACCACAGTGTGATAGAGCATCCCGATGAGAAGGGCGCAGCCTGTGGCTTGTGTCTTGCGGCAGAGCATCCGCCTTCCTGTCTGGGGGTGCCATACTCTTTGTATTCCGGTTGGTATCCCAATTATCGCCTGGGGCCCTTAGAGGGCAGCGGCTGCGATACTTTGGAGAACTGGAGTCCTCCGGGTCTTCCTCCGGAGGGAGAGGAGTATGGGGTGTCGGTCTGGCCGAATCCTGTGGTTTCGGGGGGCAGCGTGAGCATAGAGATCAGCTTGCCGGATTATTCGAAGGGGGCTGCGAACTTAGAGGTGGTAGATGTGCTGGGGCGGGTGCTGTCGCGCCATGTTTTTCCGCCCTATGCCTATATGCACGAGTTGAGCATAGAGGGCTGGGCCTCGGGCGTATATCATCTGGTGCTTCGGGACGGCCGCGATGTGAAGGCTGTGGAGCGGATGGTGGTGATTAGGTGAGGTTTTTGGAGTGTTTAGTGTTTAGCGTTTAGTGTTTAGCGTGTATCGTGTATTGTTGGTTTTGGCGTGATGAACGTGACGAGCGTGACAAACGTGACGCGTGACGAACGTGACAAATGTAAGTAGCTTAGTCCCACTAAAAAAATCTGTGAAATCCGATAATCTGTGTAATCTGTGATTCTGACGATGGAGGGTGGAAGCGGTGGAAGCGGTGGAATCGGGTAAATCGGTTGAATCGGCCGGCTCGGGGGTCTTCCTTCGTCAGCACCCCGATCCTTTGGTTGGTACCAAATCAAAAATCAAAAATCAAAAATCGTTAATCGTTAATCGCCATTCAAAAGAAGCTGATTTCTGAACCTTTCCTTTGGTTCATTTTCCATTTTCCTCACCACGGAGTTCACGGAGAGGAACACGGGGGAGGCCATTCTCCATTCTCCATTTATGCCCCGGGCCCGGCAAACAAGAATGAAAAAAATGCGTTGAAATTTGCAAAAAACAAAAAGAAGTCTTATGTTTGTTGCCGGAAAGATTTTTTTGTGATGGCAGTTGAGTATCCTGAATGTCTTTAAATAATTGGCCTCGGCGTCCAATCCTTTTTAAATACAACGCCATGAAAAAACTGTGGTACATTGCGAGTCTTACTTGCTTATATATATCCGTTCTATCTGCTCAGAAGTACGACCGATACTGGATAGGACAAGATTGGTGGAACAGCGATGGTAAAGGCACAATGGTGCTGATGAGATTTGATGAGGAGGGTGTGTCGTATGAGCTGTTTGACCCACCTGAAGGGAATATTATTTTTACTTCGAGAGGAATGATAGCCATAAGTGATGCACGAGGTGAGTTTCAATTTTACACCAATGGCAATGTGGCGGTTTCTTGGGATAAGTACATTATGGAGGGCGGCAAAGGTTTTAACGAGGGAGCTACGAACGATGATTTTAATCCTTATGTAGGCGATACGGTAGCAAATGCGGCCTACAATCCCTATACCTATATGGTCATCCCCGATGCCTTTGAGGAGAAGGAGTATTACATGATACACGTCTTTGTGCGGGAGGAGGGCGATGCTCTGAGATTGTATGGAGATAAGATGCAGATCAGCAAGATAGACATGTCTGCCAACGGGGGCAGGGGCAAGGTGGTGTACAAAAACCGCTATTTCGATGAAGAACTAATGGGTGTAGGCTTTGCGCTGATCAAACACGCCAACGGCAGAGACTGGTGGGTGGTGCGGCGCAGTCAGGACGGGCTGCGCTACAAATCCATACTCTTGCAGCGCGATTCGGTGGTGCAGGTGGTCAACAGCTATATCCCGGGCCTTAGTACGCAGGATTTTACGTATGATGACTGGTTTGTTACTTCTACCAGTTTGTTGTATGCTTCAGCGGATGGCAGCATGTTGATAGATGAGTTTGGGGTGGGAACATCTATGTGGCTGAGTTTTGATCGTTGTAGTGGCGGGGTTTCGCTGATAGATACCATTTATACGGGCAAAATGCCCTTGGAGTTAAGTGGACATGTAATTTATGACAGGTATGACGTTTTACAATTTTCTCCTTCGGGTCGCTATTTGTACGGAGGCAGTTGGTCGAATTTTGCGCAG
>JALVES010000153.1 GCA_027030635.1 Saprospiraceae bacterium
CGTTATGCCGTATCGTACGCGCGCTAAAGCACGCGGTACTGATTGACGGGCTAAAGCCCGCCCAACAACGATACATGACAAACAATGAACCAACAACCAACACCTCGACAACAGACAACAGACAACAGACAACCAAACTCACTCCCCCCCCACACGAACAGGCTCAAAAGCACCCGTCGGGCGCAGTTCCAGGGCATTGAAGGCCTCTTCAAATTGTGCCCAATCATCGGCAAAGAAGCCATTGACTTCTTCGAGGAAGCTGCGTATGCGCACTTTGGTGGCTTCCACCCGCTCGACGAGGGTGGGCGAGGGGCCTGCCGTGGCGGGATTGGGTTCGCCGGCGGGGTTGAAATAAGTGTTGGCCTCATACACTTCGCTGATGAGCAAATCGGGGTCGCGATAAATGCCCTGGATGTCTTCGGGCGGGAAGACCTCCTCCCGCAGGTCTTTGATCTGCTTGCGCAAATCCTTGGCCAGGTTCTGCATTTTTTCTTTGGTCTTCTTGTCGTCCACCTGCTCATTGACCAGTTTCATGGAGGTCTTCAGGTATTTTTTTGCGTCGTCTAACTGGTTGATGGCTTCTGCCAGCGCTTCGACATACTGCCCGAATTCGTCCTGATAGCTGTACAGGGCCACGACGCCTTCCTCGTCAATTTCCATACGCGGGTCGGGATGCACCTGCACTTTGACGAAGTCCTCAAACTTACCGTACTTGAGTTTCACGGTGTATTCGCCGGGAGGGACGAAGTGGCCCGCCCGCGGCTTGGCGCCGGGCTTGGGCCGGGGGCTGCCCGGAAAGCGAAAGCCATCGGCGCGCAAATTCCACGAAAAGCGATTGAGCCCTTTTTTAGCGGTGATGCGCATGTGCCGCACTTCCCTTCCACCTTGGTCGAGCACGACTACATCTATGCTATCGGCCTCAAGGGGCTTGCCATCTTTGTCTTTGTTGAGGATGTCGGCTATGGAAAAAGTGATGAGCGCCCCGTAGGGCTTATTGTCTCCCCGGAAGTAGGCATTACCGGTGAAGCGGGTACCTGCCCCTTGTTTGTAATGGGCCAGATAAGCATCCGAGCAGGGATAGACAAACAGCGGTTTACGTAGAAGCGAAGTGCCCAGTTGCGCCAGTCCGCGCAGATAGCGAATGTCGTCGAAGACATACACAGCCCGTCCAAAAGTGCCAATGACCAGGTCCTGCTCGCGCGGGTGCAAGACCATATCCATGGTGGAGACAGAAGGGTAGCCCGGAGTCCATTTCGTCCAGGTCTGGCCCTCGTCTATGCTGAAGTACAGGCCGTGCTCCGTACCGAGGAAGAGCAGACGCGGCTCATAGCGGTCCTGGGCAAAAGAGAGGCAATACCCGTCTATGACGCCCGGCCAGGCGAGGCGTTCCCAGCTCTTGCCGAAATTGCGGGTGCGATAGAGGTAGGGCGCCCAGTCGTTTTGGCGGTAGTTGTTGGCCACGACATAGGCTTCGCCCGACTTGTAGCGGCTGGCATGTACCTGAGTGATCCATGCGCCTTTCGGCAAATCGGGGATGTTGTCAGAGACTTTGGTCCATGTCCGGCCGGCGTCTTGGGTTAGCTGCACATGGCCGTCGTCTGTGCCCACCCAGATGACTTCGCGGGTACGGGGTGAGGGAGAGATGGTCGTAATGGAGCAATAGTTTTCGGCTCCCGTAACGTCATAGGTCAGACCGCCGCTTTCTTTTTGACGCAACTTGGTGGGGTCGTTGGTCGTCAGGTCGGGGGAGATGATTTGCCAGTTGCGCCCGCCATCCGTGCTCTTGTGCAGAAACTGGCTGCCGAAGAAGAGGGTATTGGGCTCCACGGGGCTTTGGGCAATAGCGGCATTCCAGTTGAAACGCAAGCGCACCTTGCCTTTGAGGTAGGGCTTCACCCATTCTTTGGCGCCCGTCTCCAAGTCGGTGCGGAAGAGGCTGCCCCCCTGCCACATCAGCCAGGCATAGCGGGGGTTTTCCTTGCTCACCACCACGTCGAAGCCATCGCCGAAGCCAATTTCCTGCCAATAAGCATTGCGTATGCCTCCTATCTGCCAGACTTGCGAGGGCCCTCGCCAAGTGCCATTGTCCTGCATGCCGCCATAGATATTGTAGGGCGTATCCAAATCCACAGTAATGTGATAAAACTGCCCCACCGGCAGGTTCTCCACAAAGCGCCAGCTCTTGCCCCGATCGCGCGAAATGGCCAGCCCGCCATCGTTGCCATCTATGATGAAATCGGGATCAGAGGGGTGTATCCACCAATAGTGGTGATCGCCGTGGATGTTGTCCCATCCCAGCAGGGTTTTAAAGGTCTTGCCTCCGTCTTCACTGACGCTGACATTGGAGTAGATGTTATAAAGTCGGTTTTCATTTTGGGGGTCCACAGCAATGTCGGCATAGTAGAAGGGACGGTCGCCGATGTTTCGGTCGGTGCGTTTTTTCCAGGTGAAGCCCCCGTCTTCGGAGCGATAAAGAGCGGTCTTTTTAGCCTCCACCAGGGCATAGACGATTTTTGGATTGGAGGGCGCTATGGCGATGCCTATTTTTCCCAATTCGCCTTCCGGCAAACCGTCTTTGTGCGTGCGTTTCGTCCAGGTCTTACCGGCATCCAGAGAGACGTACAAGCCCGAGCCCTTGCCACCCGATTCAAAGAACCAGGGCCAGCGGCGATACTCCCACATGTTGACGAATATCTTGTTGGGGTTTTCGGGGTCCATATCCATATCAGCCGCTCCGGTGCGGGGATTTACGAAGAGCACCTTCTCCCAGCTTCTGCCGCCATCGGTAGTGCGATAAACACCGCGCTCATAGGTATCTCCCCAAGCCGTACCCAGTGCGGCGACCAGGACGATGTCGGGATTGCGGGGATGGATGATGATGCGGTGGATGTTGCGGGTTTTCTCCAGGCCCATGTACTGCCAACTGCGCCCGCCGTCTATGCTTTTGTAAACACCGGCACCGCTGCTCATGCTGTTGCGGGGATTGCCTTCGCCCGTACCCACCCAGATGACATCCGGATTGTCCTGCTGCACCGCCACTGCACCTATGGAAAGCACATCCACGCTGTCAAACAGGGGCGTCCAACTCACGCCTCCGCCCTCAGAGCGCCACAAGCCACCCGAAGCCGTTCCCACATAAAGGATATCCGGTTCTTTTTGGCAAACGTCTATAGCCGTTACGCGCCCGCTCATGCCGGCAGGCCCTATGCTGCGGGGCTCCAGATTGTGAAAAAGCGACATGTCTAACTGCTGCCCCCAAAGTATTGAAGAAAAGAATATCCATGCAAGAAACGTAAGAAGGCTTCTAAAACCCATGACAATCCGTTTTGTGGTGAGATAAGTGCCCCCAAATGTAGGGTTTTTTGGGGAATGCGGGATGGCCTGCTGCCGACAGCAGGCGAACCCGCATTCCCTGCATTTTGCTATCTTTGCTCTATGCAAAAACTACCCGTAGGCATACAAAGCTTTTCCGAGCTCCGCAGAGAAGGATTCCTCTATGTGGATAAAACCAGGCAGGTTTATAAGCTCGCTACCGGAGGGAAATACTACTTCCTCTCCCGCCCCCGCCGCTTTGGCAAGTCTTTGCTGGTGAGTACGTTTAAGGAATTGTTTGAGGGTAGCAAAGAGCTGTTTGAGGGGCTCTGGATAGAAGAGCACTGGGATTGGGAGAAGACGAATCCGGTCATACATATCCCCTTTGCCGGATTGGATTACAAAATGAAAGGCCTTTACGGTGAGCTTC
>JALVES010000154.1 GCA_027030635.1 Saprospiraceae bacterium
AAAATTCGCTGTTTTTATGTGGTGATTTGGCTGCAGTGTGGGCGAAACCGGCTTTTTACAGGCAATTGTGGTCATATCTGCGGAGCCGAAGGGGGGTATCCTGAGCGGAGCGATAGCGTAGTCGAAGGACGCCACCCTGAGCTGTCCCCTGAGCAAAACTGCTCCCTGAGCGGAGCGGTAGCGGAGTCGAAGGGAAGTGGAGTCGAAGGGGAAGCCGAAGGGCGTTGCCCTGAGCGAAGTCGAAGGGCGTTGTCCTGAGCGGAGCCGAAGGACGCTGCCCTGAGCAAAGCCGAAGGGCGTTGCCCTGAGCGAAGCGATAGCGAAGCCGAAGGGCGTTACCCTGAGCGGAGGGTCTCTTTGAGAACCCTTTGCATTTTCGGCCTTTCCGCGCCCCCGACCCCTGAAGGGGCGCCCACCCGCAAAATGCAAAGGCGTTGCCCTGAGCGAAGCTATAGCGTAGCCGAAGGGCGTTGCCCTGAGCGAAGCCGAAGGGCGTTGCCCTGAGCGAAGCGATAGCGTAGCCGAAGGACGCTGCCCTGAGCGTAGCGTAGCGAAGTCGAAGGACGCTGTCCTATACATCACTAAACCCCCCATAGGGTGCCGGCTGTGGCGATCGAAGGACGGCCATCCGGATAACTCTTAAATGTCAGATACCTTCGTTGACTTCCAACTGTAGCCCGTCATAAGCCAGGGCTACCCGGAGGTTGTTTTTTCGGGAGAAGTCAGCGAGTTGTTTTTGGATTTGGCTGTGGAGGCCCATGAGGTGACTCATGTGGATGAAATAGGTCTGTTGTGCTTTGATGGATTTGGCGAAAGCCAGGGCCTCCTCGAGGTTTAGGTGGGAGTGGTGTTTTCTGTGGTGCAGGGCATTGACGACCAATACCTCGAGCTGTTTGAGTTTTTGCTGTTCTTCGGGAGCGATGCTTTTCATGTCTGTGATGTAGGCAAAATTGCCCATGCGAAAGGCAGAGACGGGCATTTCGCCGTGCATGACGGTGAGGGGTTGTATGTTGAGGTCTCCTATGGAGAAAGTATTTTTATCGTCTATGGGATGCAGTTCATAACTGGGAGCTCCCGGATAAGGGTTTTTTGCGAAAGCATAGGCAAAACGGTTTTTTAAAACTTCGAGTACGCGCTTTTGGGCATAGAGGGGCATGGGGTGCTGTTGTCGAAAATTGAAAGGTCGCACATCGTCGAGTCCCATGATGTGGTCGTTGTGTTCATGGGTGATGAGGATGGCGTCGAGTTTTTGCACTCCGGCGCGCAGCATTTGTTGACGGAAGTCCGGTCCGCAGTCAATGAGGATGGTTGTTTCATCGGTTTCTATGAGCAGGGAGCATCTCAGGCGTTTGTCGCGGGGGTCTTCGGACTGGCAGACCTCGCAGTTGCAGGTGATGACGGGAATGCCCTGTGAAGTTCCGGTGCCGAGAAATTGGATTTTCATGGCTCTGCCGTTTCTTCGGTCGGCTCTTCTTCGGTGGAGTCTTCAGGTGCTCCCATGCGTTGGAGGTCGCGGTAGAATTTTAGCTGTTTGGGGTCTTCGAATTGGGTTTCATCCACTTCGATGGTGCCGAGAATTTCTAATAGGGTGTTGATGCGCCCTTCTGTATCGAAGAAGCGATTGATAACAGCTATTTTCCTATTTTCGACTATGCAGTAGCCGGATTGAAAGCTGCCTTTTTCGTAGCGTACTTTATAACCCTGGGCTTCGAGCAGGGCTTCGATCTTCTTTAAGCTGTGTTTCGTATATTTGAACATTCAACTGCTTTTTTCTTTGCCTGGCGAATATTGCCTTTGGCGTAATTTGCGGCATGCAACAGATGCAGGCACAAAAATAATCTATTTAGCGATGATTTCAACTCTTTCTCTTTTTTTCTCGTACTTCAGCTTACACAGGGGGCATGCGCTCGTGAAGTTTGGATGCGGGCGTATAAGTGTTTTTGGGGGTATGGCTCTTTTGTTTTGCCTGCTCATGTTTCCTTTTGGAGGCAGCGCTCAGAGTCAGGCTTTCGCCAAATCCCGCTTTGGCGTTTCCGCTTTGCTCGGGCTGAATCTCTCACAAATTGCAGGAGACGGGCATCACGGCTACCATTATCCGGGCTGGGTCGTGGGCTTGGAGGGGACGGCCTACTTCAACTGGCGCATGGACCTCGGGCTGGGACTGATGTACGAGCGTCGGGGAGCCAAACCGCCCCTGGGCTTTTCTACTTCGCGCACTTCGGTGCCCTGGCAGCAGAATACAAAGGTTTCTTTGGATTACGTAGTCCTGGGCTTATGGTACAACCAGCATTTATACCCGGACAGAGCGCTTTTCAGCCGGCTTACAGGACATTTAGCTTTGTCTTACGGCTATGCCTTTGCAATAAGCGTTGCGCAAAACGAGGATGGCAATCCGAACAATGACTATCAGCCTTTAATCCCGCTGATGTCGCGCCATGACCTCAGTTTTCAAGCCGGTTTGACTTACTATTTTACGCCTAAACTTGGCTTCAAAATGGTACACAGCGTACAACTCATCCCGCTATACAAAGCAGATGGGCGCCTGCCTCAAAACGTCATTCCCACTTTGAGGGAGTTTCACCTGCAATTCAGCCTGCAGTACATCATTGGGCCTTCAAGGGGTGTTTTGGAAAAGCGTCGCACACCGCCCTGGGCGAAGGGGTCGGGCTCTTTTCTATAGAAAGAAAGAGGGGTAAGCGGCTAAGCCGTTTACCCCTTTCTTCTCAAGTTAGTGGAGCCAGGGGGATTCGAACCCCCGACCTCTTGCATGCCATGCAAGCGCTCTAGCCAGCTGAGCTATGGCCCCATGTGGGTTTTGCGGCTGCAAAGATAAGAACTTTTTTGAAAAGTGGAAAAGATTAGAGAAAAAAAGTGTTTTTTTGAAGACCAATGGTTCATTAAGTTTTGCCTCGAAACTTAATGAACCATTGCAAGTCCAAACAAAGGCTTATTTTTACGGCTCGTAGAGAGCAGGGGTTTTCTGCTTTTCGCTTTGCAAAACTGAAAAATCAAAACAGATGAAATTACTGGAAAACAAAGTGGTCTTGCTCACAGGCGGTTCGCGGGGTATTGGGGCTGCGGTGGCCCGTGAGATGGCAGCTCAGGGAGCTGATGTGGCCTTTACGTATCTCAGCTCTGCCGAAAAGGCCGAGGCCATTCGCGGGGAGTTGTCGGAGTATGGAGGGAAAGTACGGGCTTATCGCTCGGATGCGAGCTCTTTTGAGGATGCTGCCAGCCTGGTGAAAGAGGTCTTGGAGGAGTTTGGCCGCATTGACGTTTTGGTGAACAATGCGGGCATCACCCGCGACAACCTGATGTTGCGCATGAGCGAAGAGCAGTGGGATGAGGTGATTCGCGTCAATCTCAAGTCGGTCTTTAACCTGACGAAGCACTGCCTGCGCCCCATGTTGAAAAACCGGGGTGGTTCTATCATCAACCTCAGCTCGGTAGTAGGTGTGTTTGGGAATGCGGGGCAGGCCAACTATGCCGCTTCCAAAGCAGGCATTATAGGCTTCACGAAATCCATAGCGAAAGAGGTGGGTTCGCGCAGCATTCGCTGCAATGCCATAGCGCCCGGTTTTATTGAGACTGAAATGACCGGTGAGCTCGATGAAAAGACCAAAGAGGCCTACTTTGCCAATATACCCATGAAGCGCTTTGGCACGGCCAAAGAAGTGGCAGATTTGTGCGTCTTTCTCGGCTCGGATATGTCCACATACATCACCGGCCAGGTCATCAGCATCTGCGGGGGCTTAAACACATAGGCTATCCCTGACAAAAATCATTGTCTGCCGGGGAATCCCTTTTTACTTTTGCCTCCACAAAAAAACAATTGCTATGACAGACCTGAAGAATTATGCGGAGCGCAGCCTGGCAGAGATTGTCAACGAAGATTTGCGGACGGCTGATGTGTTTAAAAAGTTTGGTATGGACTTTTGCTGTGGCGGGGGCCGCAGCCTGGCTGCGGCCTGTGAGCGCCATGGGGTGCAGATAGAAGAGGTACTTGAGGCCTTGCAGAAACTGGATCAGGAAGAGCAACAGCCGACTGATTTTACGGATTGGCCCGTGGATCGCCTCGTAGCGTACATCGTAGAGAAGCACCACCGCTACCTCGAAGAGGCTTTGCCCATGATAGAAGAATATGCAGCCAAGGTTTCCAAAGTGCATGGTCCTTCTCATCCGGAGGTTTTGCAGGTGCAAGAGATTTTTATGGCTTTGGCCTGGGAGTTGCGCGTACATCTCAAAAAGGAAGAGAATATCCTCTTTCCCTATCTACAAAATTTGGCGAAAGCCCACAGAGGCGAAATCAAGTGGAGCCCGCCTACCTTTGGGAAGGCCGAAAACCCCATCCGCCAGATGATGGCAGAGCACGATGATGCGGGCGAGGCTTTGAAGAAGCTCCGTGCCGTTACGCGGGGCTTTTTTCCGCCGGAATACGCCTGCAATACCTGGCGTGCTTACTACCGCAAGCTCGAAGAGTTGGAAGGCGATCTCTTCCTGCACGTGCATTTAGAAAACAACGTCTTGTTTCCCAAGGCTGTCGCCTTAGAAGCTGAGGTCGTGCAGCGGGCATAGATGCCGGCGCTTCTCTCTATGGAGTAGGGCTGTTGAGCCAGTTTTTCAGCGCTTTTTGCAAGGGGCGGAGGTTGGAGGGTATTTTTGGAGGCTTGGGCATGGCGTCGAGCAGGGGCAGGTCTTTTTCCAGGTCTATCTGCTCCTGACTTCGAATGAGGAATCCCTGTTTGTCATTGAACATCTCAGCCAGATATTCCTGTTCGTCCTGGCCCGGGGTAGGGACGAGCAGGGCTTTTTTGCGCAGGATGAGCAGGTCCATGAGGCTGGTATAGCCGGAGCGGCAGATGACGGTACCGGCTTGCCGGATAAGGGTTTCCAGTTCGGCTCCGTTGAGGTGAGAGCGGTATGCTAACTGCTTGCTGAGATTCCGCTGCTCTGAGCTTTCCGTTTTTCCGCCGACGATGATCCACTTTTTGTTTTTGAGGGAGGTTTTTTCGATTTGTTCGATGAGGAGTTTCTCAAATTTAGAGCGTTGGGGCTCCGGGCCGGAGATGAGGGCCAGGCAGAGGGAGGGGTCTTCTTTTTGTGTGGTTTCGTTTGTGTCTGTCCGGTCGAATTGCGAAAGCGGGCCGATGTAGGAAACCCGCATGTTGTCGGGGGCGGGGTGGGAGAGTTTTCCCGAAAGGGAGTCTGCGGTATTTTCATAGTCGGGTACCCAGCATTGCCCGAATTTTTTCATCAGGAAGAGGTTGATGGCAGTGGCCGGTTGCAGGGGGAGGTAGAACTGATGGGTCATAAAGAGGTTGTTGGCTTCGGGATGAAAGCAGCCGAAGCGATTGTCGGAGAGCAGATGGGTAAAGGGCCATTTCTGCATGATTTGGCGGATGTAGTATTTTTCTCTGAGGATGGCTGCGAGGATGCGGGGTGATTTGAAGAAGATGTTGAAGGCCATGTTGGCGGTGGGGTAGCTGATGCCATAAGCCGGCAGCTCGAAGGCCGGCAGGTTTGGGAAGTTTTTTTGCAGCAGTTGAAGACTGCGGCCGTCGGAGGCGATGGCTGTGGGCGTTCCTTGCTGCTGTAAGCTGCGGATGAGGGGGATGCAGCGCGTGGCATGCCCCAGTCCCCAGTTGAGCGGGCAGACGAGTACTCTGCTTTCTTTTTTATTTTTTTGCACGTGTCGGGGTTTTGGCTTACCTTGCGCTTATGAAATGTATCCAAGGCACGGTAAAGCGGGTTGGAAGCCATGTTCCAAAACTTTTCTATTGGGTGGGGATATTGCTCGTTTTTGCGCTGGAGGCTTGCAAGGCCGGCCACTGTGGTTGCCCTTAAGCAGCAGAGCGGCGAGCGGATGCCCGCTACTCTGCCGTAAAGATAGCGTTTATAATCTGATTTCCTCTTTGTTTTGGTCGTAGAACTTGTAATCTATGATCGCCAGGTCATCATTGGCTTGGAGGCGCACCCATTTTTGGTGTTCCATAAACCAGCGCATTCGCTTTGAGGGGAAGCCTTTGCGGAGGAAGGCTTCTATAAAAGGATGTACTTCGAGGGTGATTTTGACATCCGGGCGTGATTCGATGATAAATTTCAGATCGCGCTCGATGTCATCGGTAACTAAGATGGTGGCATTGGTTTTGCCGGAGCCTTTGCAGGTGGGGCAGACTTCTGCCGTATTGATTTGCACTTCCGGTCGCACGCGCTGGCGGGTGATTTGCATCAGGCCGAATTTGCTCAGCGGGAGTACGGTATGTTGGGCGCGATCGCTTTTCATAAAGCGGCGCATGGCTTGTACGAGTTGTTGTTTGTGTTCGCGGTTGCGCATGTCTATGAAGTCCACTACGATGAGCCCGCCGAGGTCGCGCAGGCGCAGTTGGCGGGCGATTTCCTGGGCGGCTTCCATATTGACTTTGAGTACGGCTTCTTCCTGGGTGGTTCCCGCCATTTTCTGGCCGCTGTTGACGTCAATGACATGCATGGCTTCGGTGTGTTCAATGACGAGGTAGGCGCCGTTGGAGATGGTTGCGGTTTTGCCAAAGGCCGATTTGATTTGGCGGTTGATGCCGAAGGCATCGAAGATATGGCGTTTGCCTTTGTAATGGGAGACGATTTTGACTTGCTCGGGAGCGATGGTGCGCAGGAAGTTGCGGATGTTGTGATAGAGGTTTTCATCGTCCACCACAATTTTGTTGAAGGAGTCGGTAAGCACATCGCGCAGGATGCTGGAGGTTTTGTCCAGCTCGCTCATCAGTTTGACGGGCGGTTTGGCCTTGTGCAGTTGTTTGAAGATATGCTCCCATTTTTCGAGCAGGCCCGTGAGTTCTTCATAGAGGTCGGCCACCTTTTTGCCCTCGGCAGCTGTGCGCACGATGAGGCCCATGTTTTTGGGTTTGATGCTGGCTACCAGTGTTCTGAGGCGTTGGCGCTCTTCCTGGGTGCTGATCTTCTTGGAGACGGCCAATACATTGTTGAAGGGGGTGAGCACGAGGTAGCGCCCGGGGATGGTAAGTTCACAACTGAGGCGCGGGCCTTTGGTACTGATGGGCTCTTTCAGGATTTGCACCAGGAGGGGCTGATTTCTGCTCAGCACCTGATCTACTTTTCCCCTTTTATCAATGTCGGGTTCGATTTTAAATTTCGCCAGGGAGGCCGTATTGATACCGCCGGAGATAGCCCCGCGGGTAAATTTGGCGAGCGACTGGAGATGAGGGCCTAAGTCTGTATAGTGCAGGAAGGCGTCTTTTTTGTGGCCGATGTCCACAAAAGCGGCATTCAGGCCCGGGGCGAGCTTTTTGATGCGCCCCAGGAAGATGTCGCCCACCTTAAACTCCGAGTTGCTTTTTTGCTTGTGCAGCTCATTCAGTCTGCCGTTTTCCAGCATGGCGATCTCCACTTCTGCCTGTGTGGCATGTATGATGAGATCCTTATTTATGGTTGCGGTTTCATTGGGTTTCATATCGGTTGTGTTTATGCGCCACGTCCTATGCACTTGCGGGTATGTGCCGGCAGGCATGCCCGTTTCGTTTGGAGGAAGTTTTCCGGGGTCGGGGTAAGCTTCTGCACCGGGCCACTTGCATTTGCCTGTTGGCAGACTAATGTTTTGGTGCAGGTGCTGCAACGAAAGGGCACTTTGTGGCAAAATGCATAAAAAACCACGTTCAGAACCTGAGAAAGAGAGGAGCCATGACAGGTCTTGTGAGCGTCTCAGAAAAATCCGGAGGGACTATCCGGGTTTTTCTGAAGGATTTCATCTCTGTAGAGAAGTATATCTTTTTGTTTTCTCAGGTTTGGTGGTGTTTTGCCGGCTTTTGTGCAAATCGCGCTACAAGGCAGGGACGGGAGTCATTCCCATCCCTGCGAGGCATCTCTTAGCGAGATTTTTTCTTGTGGCGATTCTTGCGCAGGCGCTTTTTGCGTTTGTGCGTGGCAATTTTGTGTCTTTTGCGTTTCTTTCCGCAAGGCATAGGTCGTAGATTTAAAGCTTAAAAAATGAAAGCAGTGCCGCAGCAATGCTTCGTTACATTATCATAGGAACCCGGGCCCTGTGAGGGCTCAGGTGCGTTTCCGTTTTTTCTGCCCCTTACCGCTGTTTTTCTTCATGCCTTTCTTCACTTGTTCTTTAAAAGCGGCGGCCGGTTTAAAGTGGGGCACATGGCATGCCGGTATCTTGACGGGCGTGCCGTCTTTGATGTTGCGCCCTGTTTTAGCGGCTCTTTCTTTGACGACGAAGCTGCCGAAACCACGTATATAGACGTTTTCTCCTTCGGAAAGTGTCTTTTTTACTTCCTTAAAAAACAGCTCCAAGGTGACGAGTACATCTGCCTTGGGGATGCCTGATTCTTCGGAGATGGCCGTGGCGAGGTCAGCTTTTCTCATTTCATGTAGTTGGTTTTGTTTTAGAAAGAATGACCCTTCTATCATGCACTTAATGCCGGTATTCGGCAGGGTTCAAGCCGTCAAAGGTTTTGCAAAGTTCACAAATTTTTGCGTATGAACAAGTATTTTTTTGTAAAAAACTGAAAATCAGGTACTTACCTCGGCGGAAAACGGGTCTGAGAGCGGGCAAACGGGCTGCCATACGGGAAAAATGCTCATCTTTGCGCTCGTAAAAGAAAGCAGTACATGGCGTTTTCATGGCGAAAACCCGTGAATACGGAAGGTTTGAGGAGTCCTTTTAGTTACGAAACAGCACATATTATGATATACTCCATGACGGGTTACGGCCGGGCGGAGCTCTGCAGGGGCAGCAAGACGGTCAGGGTTGAGTTGCGTTCGCTCAACAGCAAGCAGACTGATTTGCGTTTGCGCCTTTCGGCAAATTTTCAGGAGCGCGAAGCAATTTTGCGCAAGCACCTGCTGGAGCGTTTGCAGCGTGGAAAACTGGAGGTGAGCATTCAGTTGAAGGATCAGGAGACTGCCTCTGTGGGGCTGAATGAACACATGCTTGCCGCTTATGCGGAGAGGCTGCAGGCATGGCAGGAGGCGTATCATTTGCCGAAAGGCGACATATTACAGGCCATCCTTCGTTTACCCGGAGTCGTAGAGCAGGCCGAAACGCTGCTCGAAGAAGGCGATTGGGAGCTCGTCATGGATGCTGTCAATCTGGCCATTGAGCAATTTATTGCCTTTCGGCAAATGGAAGGCAAGGCCTTGGAAGAGGATTTCCTCCTGCGAGTAAGCAACATCCGAAGCCTGTTGGAGCAGGTCGCACCCTTTGAAGCAGAACGCATCGAGCGGGTGCGCAAACGCCTGATGCAAAACCTCGACGCCTACCTCGGCCGCGAAAATGTGGACGAAAATCGCTTCGAGCAGGAGGTGATCTTCTACCTGGAGAAAATGGACATCACCGAAGAAAAAGTGCGCCTCGCCCAGCACTGCGATCACTTCCTCGATGCCCTGCGGGCCGAAGAAACCCAGAAGGGACGCAAACTGGGTTTTATCGTCCAGGAAATGGGGCGGGAGATCAATACGCTCGGCGCCAAGGCCTATTCGTCCGACATCCAGCGCCTCGTCGTGCAGATGAAGGATGAGTTGGAGAAAATCAAAGAGCAAATCGCCAATGTGCTTTAAAATGGCCGCCGGTTTGTCGGTGTCAACGAGTATGCTCTCCCAAATCACATTAAGCAGAACATTAAATCAACATGAGCAAGCTTCTTATTTTTACAGCCCCCTCCGGCGCCGGAAAGACAACCATAGTAAGGCATTTGCTTGAAAAATTTGACGATTTGGCCTTTTCTGTGTCTGCCACAAACCGCGAGCGCCGGCCCCATGAAAAAAACGGGAGGGATTATTATTTTTTGAGCACTGAGCGCTTCCGTGAGTTGGTTGACAACGGTGCCTTTGTGGAGTGGGAGGAGGTTTATCCCGGTCAATACTACGGCACCCTGCGCAGCGAGATTCAACGCTTGTGGGACGAGGGCAAAAACATCGTTTTCGACATTGATGTGCGGGGCGCCAAATCCATCAAAGATGCTTATGGCGATCAGGCCCTTGCCATCTTCGTCAAACCGCCTTCGAAGGAGGAGCTCTTCCGCCGCTTGCGCAGCCGCCGCACCGAAAATGAACAGAGCCTGCGCCGCCGCATGAAACGGGCCGAAGATGAGCTCAAATGGGAGGACAAATTCGATCTGGTGCTGGTCAATGATTACCTGCCCAAGACGTTTGAGGAGGCGGAGAAAATCGTGCGAAATTTTATTGAAGAGGACTGTTGAGGAGGGTGATTTTGACGGGAAAATGTGTTTGCACTGTTCGCTACAGACATGTCATGTCTTACAGACATGACATGTCTCGCGCGCGCGCGTCTGCGCACGCCCGCACACCCACACGCCCGCGCGCGCGAGGCTCCTCACCCCGCCCCCCAAAAAAAATCTCCCTTCCCACTCAACATTTTCTCTCCTCCCGCGTTTACCTTTTGCATGCGCTGTGTAAACCCGGCACATCCCCTCGGATGCGCCTCAAAACACAGCCGACGTGAAAAAAACACAAGCGCTTTCCATCCTTCTGATTTTTCTTTTGCCAGGCCTTCCGGGCAGAGGGGAGGCGGGTGCTGAGGCGTGGGGCTTCTTTGCCCACCAGCGCATCAATCATCTCGCGGTTTTTGCCTTACCACAGCCGCTGGCGGCTTACTTCAAAAAACACATTGATTTTCTCACCATCCATGCCGTGGACCCCGACAAGCGGCGCTATGCCGTGCCCGGAGAGGCTGAGCGGCATTTCATTGACCTGGATGTCTATGGCGACTTCCCCTTCGATACCCTGCCGAGGAGCTATCGCGAGGCGAGAGCGAAGTTTTTAGAGATAGACTTGTTGAACGAGCAGGGCGATACCTCGCCCTTAATCGCTCCCGGCTTGTACGAGTTGAGCCTGGGCTTGATGTGGTTTCGCGCGGGGGCCTTGGCTGAGGCGGAGCGGCCCCTGAGCTGGGAGCAGTACCTCGATGCGATAGATGAGTATTTCATTTCCCGAAAGGGTGATCTGAAAACACCCTCCTGCCGGCAACTCAGGAAGATTTTTGAGCTGCCCTCTGATTGTGGGTGTGAAAAAGTATTGTTGGAGTCGCATCTGGACGAACACGGCATCCTGCCCTGGCATCTGTTGCGGGCTTACCGGCAGTTGGTGAAGGCCTTTGAAACGGGTGAGCAAAAACGCATCCTCAAACAGGCGGCGGACATCGGGCACTACATTGCCGATGCCCATGTGCCGCTGCACACCACGGAGAACTACAACGGCCAACTCAGCGGGCAGGAAGGCATCCACGCTTTTTGGGAAAGCCGGTTGCCGGAGCTCTTTTCGGATTCCTATGACTTTTTTGTGGGGCCCGCCAAGTACATCGAGCAGCCCGCCGATTTCTTCTGGGAGGCAGTCTTCGACAGCCATCGTCTGGTGGATAGCGTATTGACAGAAGAGCGGGCCTTACGGCAAAATTATCCCGCCGAGGAGGTGTATTGCTACGAAGAAAGAGGAACTGTGCAACTGCGCACCACCTGCCGACCCTATGCCGAGGCCTATCACCAACGCCTGCACGGCATGGTCGAACGCCGCATGAGAGCCGCCATACATGCCGTGGCCAGCATCTGGTACAGCGCTTATGTGGAGGCGGGCAGCCCCGTTTTGTAAAAACCCAATGTCATTGGGATATGCGGGCGGGCGCCCCTTTAGGGGTTGGGGGCGCGGGCAGCCCCGTTTTGTAAAAACCAAAATACAGCAAAAACCGCAGATGTATTATCTTTGTAACTCACCAATCAATGAATGCCATGATAAAACGAATAGGCCTGTTTCTTTTCTTTTCCTGTAGCCTGCTGTTGATTCCCGCTTGCGAAAACGATACGCCTGCCGATGGCGAAGGCGAAAAAGGCCCCTCTGTGGCCGAATTGCTGCCGGGCCGCTGGGAGCTTACCTCTGCCATGCGTGCCGGCCGACAAACGGAATTGCTGACGGGCACCTACTTCGAGTTTACTCCCGAAGGGCAAATGATTACCAACTTCGGCATAGGCAATGGGCAGGATCGAAAAAGCTATACCCTCGAAGACAAAATGATTCGTCTGCCGGATGACAAAATGCAATTATCGTATGAGGTCGTTCTTATCAATGATACTACCTTGGTGTTGGCGACCTCCATCAGGGATATTCCCTTTGAAATGACCTTTGCCAAAGCAAAGGCAGATGAAGGCGAGCTTCAATAAGTCCGTTATGAAAAAGTTCTCCCTGCTCCTCATTCTCCTTGCCTCCTTCGGCAGGGCACTCTATGCGCTCGAAGCAGATGTCTCCTATGCAACTTATACCGATCTGCAAAAAAGCTATGTGGAAGTTTATTTGAAGATCATGGGCAATACCGTGCTCTTCGATACCGTCGGCGGAGGCCTGCAGGCAGGAGTGGAAGTCGTGCTGATCTTCCGCAAAGACAGCGCTATTTTTATGGCCGATAAATACGCATTGTACAGCCCGATCAGCGAAGGCCCCGTGCATTTTATGGATATGAAGCGCTACGTGTTGCCCAATGGCGAGTACGAACTGGAAGTGCGCATCAGCGATTTGGCTCAAACCGAAAATTCTCTCCAACGCCGCATCCAACTGCCCATCCACTACGAACAAGATAAACCCGCCATGTCGGACATCCGTCTGCTGACCGGTATCAAACCCGCTCAGGGGGAAGGGCCCTTCGTGCGCAACGGCTATTTCATGGAGCCGCTCGCCTTTAACTTTTGCGATAAAAAAGCCGAACGCCTCTTCTTCTACCTCGAGCTCTACAACATGGACCGGCTCTTTTCCGACTTCTTTAAACTGCGGCTGCTGATTAAAGATGCCTATTCCGGGAAAGAAATGTTGGTCTCGCATAAGACG
>JALVES010000155.1 GCA_027030635.1 Saprospiraceae bacterium
TACCTCATGCCTTCGGGGCGTTTTACCACCATCCCCGGCGATCTGAACTTTGCCTTTGGCTCCTTCAAAAACACCGGTCAGGGCTCCGATCTCAAACTGAAGCAATTGCAGGAGCTCGACCCTCTGCTGCACGCCGACAACATCCTCAAGCCGCTCATTTCCAAACTGCTGCAGGAGGATAAATACCGCAAGATGTACCTCTCGCACCTGCGAACCATAGCCTACGACTATCTCATCTCTGGCAAGTATGCCGAGCGCGCCAGGGAGCTTCAAAGGCTCATCAGCTCTGCCTACATGAGCGATCCGGGCAAGTACTATACCTACGAGCAGTTTAACCGCAGCCTTACGGAAACCATAGGCGAGCACAGCCGCATCCCCGGCATCATTCAGCTGTTGGAAAAAAGAGCCGATTTCCTCAAAAAACACAAAGCGCTTGCACCTTTCCCTCCTGAAATCAGCGAGGTGAAAGTGTTGGGCAGGCCAAAGTATTCCAGCGTTAAAGTGAAGGTCTTTAAAGTGCAGGCCCGTGTAAGCCGTTTGCCCAAACGCGTTTACCTGATGTACCGCTTTTCCGAAAATGAGCCCTTCCGCTCCGTGCGCATGCGCGATGATGGCAACAACAACGATGGCGAAGCCGATGACGGCCTCTTTGGCGCTACGGTTGCACCTCAGGGCGGCGAAACTCATTTTGAGTACTACATCGTAGCCGAAAACCTGAACATGATCAGCTACGACCCGCCCGACTACATGTGGAAGCGCTATAAAACCACTCTGGAAGAACTTAGCCGTTAGAGCCTTATGCAGCATTTGCGTCTTTTCCTCCTTCTTGCAGGGCTGCTGTTTCAGCCGCTTTATGCCTTCACCCAAACAGCGGATCTCTACGATCCTGAAGTCATTGGCGAGGTAAAGATCTATTTTCAGGTCTCAGACTGGGACACTCTGCTCGATTCTCTGAAGCGGGCGGGCCACAAGGAGCGCGTGCCTGCACGGGTGATCGTCAATGGGGTAGAGCTGCAGCAGGTAGGTGTCCGCTACAAAGGCAACAGCAGCTATTTCAATGTGCGCAAGTACGGGCATACGAAGTTGCCCTTCAATCTCAGGGCAGATGCCTTCATCGAGGGGCAGCGCTTTCCGGGCGGCTACAAAACCATCAAGCTTTCCAATGGTTTTAGAGACCCCAGCTTCATCCGCGAACTGCTTTCTTATGAAATAGCCCGCCAGTACATGCCCGCTTCGCGGGCCAATCTCATGAAGGTGTATGTCAATGATGTCTATCTGGGGCTCTACACCAATACGGAATCGGTGAACGAAGACTTCCTGGAAAACTATTACAAAGACCACAACAACACCTTCTTCAAATGCGACCCGGAATGGCATGCGCACCAAAAGGAGGGTTGCCCCGAGAGTGATAAAGCTTCTTTACAATACATCGGTGACGACCCGGGCTGTTATGCCGCTTATTACGAACGCAAATCGCATAGGAAAAAAGACTGGGAGCATTTGCTTGAGCTCTGCTATATCCTCAACAAAGAACCGCAACGCATCGAAGAAGTCCTCGATGTAGATATGGCTCTGTGGATGCTGGCCTTCAACAGCCTGCTCGTTAACCTCGACAGCTATACGGGCAGACTTTGCCACAATTACTACCTGTATCGCCTGCCCGACGGGCGCTTCACGCCCATTGTCTGGGACATGAACCTCTCCTTTGGCGGCTTTCGCTACGCCGGCCTGGGTAAGGGCCTGACGGATGAGCAGATGCAGCAGCTCAGCCCTTTCATACACTATAAACAGCAAAACGAAAAGCGCCCCCTCATCACCAACCTGCTGCGCAACAGCCTCTATCGCAAAATCTATCTGGCCCACCTTCAAACCATGCTCGAGGAGCAAATCCTCAGCGGAGCCTTAGAAGCCGGCGCCCGCAACTGGTACGAGCGAATAGACGAAGAAGTGCGCAACGACAACAACAAATTGTATTCCTACGAAGCTTTCCAAAACAGCTATGAGCATACCACCATGGCCGGCAAATCCAGGATCATCGGCATTGGCCAGCTCATGGATGCCCGCCTGGAGTACTTGCAAAATCACCCCGTCTTCAAAGGTGGAGGCCCCGAAATTGTTTCGGCTGAAGTGCAGGATTTCGGAGATGAGTACGTTTTTACTGCCACAGTAAAAGGCGCAGAGCAGGTTTGGCTGGCTTATCGAACAAAAGGCCCCGGGCATACGTTTAAACGCATAGAAATGTTCGACGACAGCGGCCACAGCGATGAAATGGCCGGCGATGGCGTCTGGGCAGTTGAGTTGCCCCGTGAAGACGGGCAGGGGAAAATAGACTATTATTTTATCGCTGAAGGAAAAAAAATAGCCAGTCTTTATCCCAAAAGGGCTTCTTTTGTATATCTTAGCACTCCATAAGGATTTTTTTTTCACACCCAAACTTTGTTTCACATGAAAATCTCACACCTCTTTTTTGCACTTCTCATGGCCTTTGGCCTGGCCTTTTCCATGACTGCCTGTGATTCTGCGCCTTCCGACAACAACGGAGAAGAAGCCACAGAGCAAACCGAAGGCACTACCGGAGAAACCACTGAAGCCAACGATGCCGAAGCTACTGAAACTTCCGAGGAAGGTGAAGCAACGGAAGTCGTTGATAAGTCCGGCCCCGAGTACACTTCTAAATATGTATGCCCCATGCACTGCGAAGGCAGCGGCAGCGCCGAGCCCGGCAAATGCCCCAAATGCGGCATGGAGTATGTCATGAATGAAGACATGAAAGCCGATGACCACAATCACGACGACGGTCATCAACACTGAATGAAATGAAAAGGGGAGCGAAAATCGCTCCCTTTTCTTTTCCTGTTCGCGCAATTACGCGATGCGCAACGAGCGTAAAATCACACGCGATGCGCAGCGAGCGTAAATCACATTAGAGGCCGCAGGCCTCCACATCAGAGCCGCAGGCTCCACATTCAGTATCCAACCCGCACCACCTTCACCACTTCCTCCTCTCCCGACGACAGTTGAATCCTGAGAAAAAGCAGCCCATTCGGCAAGCGGGAAACATTTGGCGAAAGCCTGTGAGCTCCTTCCTCTACGGGTATTTTTTGCTCGTAAATCAGGCGGCCTGTGGCAGTGTACCAACTCAACAGAATGTTTCCCCGCCAGGTGTTGGTGGGCAGGCTCAATTCCAGTTCGTCAAAGAATGGATTGGGGGAGAGGGTGAGCTGCCCGCTTCCTCCGCAGAGGTCGGGTAGTTGGAAGCTCACCCACTCAGATTCTATGGTGTCATTGGAGCAGAGCGTGAGCACACTTACTTCATAGCGATAACAGGGGGCCAAATCCGTCAGCATGAATTGCATGGCATTTCCTGCGTAGTATTCCGTATAGGCGCTGTCTCCCTGCAGACGAAGCCGGAGAGCGTATTCACTACCGGCAGCCTGCGCGCTCCACTCGACTTCTGCCGTACCCGGGTCTGTCGTTACAACCTCTACGTTTTCAGCCGAAGGACAGTAGTTGCGGCTCAGGAAAATGCAGTAGTCCTCTGTTTCGCCAAAGGCAGCCTGGAATGCAAAATCCGGACAATTTTCCAAATAGGGTTGGGCTTGACCGTCATTCCACTGAAGAACAATGCGCATGCGGTAGTAGTCTTCCTGCAAATCCTGGGGAAGGTTTAATTGGGCATCTATCCAGCTGTCTGTGAGAAAGCTTTCTTCCGGAGCCCAGAGCAACTCGCCGGCATCGTCGAAGTCGCCGTCGCGGTTGAAGTCTATCCAAAGGCTGATGAATTCCTCAAAGGTGTCTATGCCCTTGATGAAAACAGAAAGCTTCAAAGTGTCGAGCAAATTGATGTAGAAGGGCGTTCCGGAAAACAAGTGGTAGGCGCCTTCGTTTGGGCCGCTTGTAACGCTTTGGCCATTGAGCATGACGGTTTCAATCCATTCGGAGGTGTTTATCATTTCAGGCAGGCAATATTCCTGCTCTGAGCAGTTTTCGCAGCCTTCGGGTGTGAAGAAATAGGATGTTTCTGCAATGGAGGGGCCATTGCAGAGGGTGGTGATGCGGTATTCGTAAGTAGTACAGGGCGATAAGTTGAAGAGCGAGATTTGCGTTTCGGTGGTGATGATTTCCGTCCAGTTTTGTTCGTCCTCAAAACGGTATTGGAAGAGGTAGCCGGTGGCATCGGAAATGGCCTCCCAGGAGATGGTCAGGGGGTATTGTTCTGTGTTTACCTGGATATTTTCCGGATTTTCGCAGCAGCCTGTGGTGGCGATTCCCGTAAGGGGGCTGAAGAGGGTTTGTCCTGATGTGTAACAGGTATATGCGGTTTTAAACTCGTAAGGCGTACAGGCATCCAGGCCGGAGAGGATGGAGGAGTTGCTCTGTGCGGGCAGGATTTGCCAGGCTGCTTCGCCGGCTATGCGGTAGTAGATGTCTAAGGAAGGGAAGGCGCCGTTGTCATCGGGCCAGGAAATGAGCAGCTCGTTGCTCGCGGCATCGGCCTGGAGTTGTGGAGCAGGTGGCGGCTCGCAATTGCTGCCGCAGGCGTTGAGCAGCCATTGCAGGCTTTTGTGGGCGTTGAGCCGCCCGCCTGTAACGAGCAGGCCTTCGAGGGCGGGCTTGCTGTCCACGCCTTGGAGGATGCTTTCCTTGACCAATTGCACGGCTGCAGCCGGATTTTGCGTGGCGTATTCCATGAGTGTGGGGCAGGGAGCGGCGTAGAGCAGGGCAGCCAGAGCACTCACCTGAGGAGCGGCAAAGGAAGTCCCCGATGCGGTGCTGTATTGGTTGCCATAGGCCGTGGTAAAGACTTCGGCTCCGGGTGCTGCGAGGTCTATGCTCAGGGGGCCGTAGGCTGCTGTGGGGGCCAGTTCGTCGTAATTGGTAGAGGAAGTTACGGAGAGCAGGTAGTCGCTGGTACAGGAGGTAGGCAGGTCGCCCATGATATCGACATCCCAACTTTGGTTGGCCGTGGAGGCCACGCTGAGAATGCCTGCCGTGCCGAGGCTGTCGTAAATGGCACACCAAAGCGGAGCTTCTGAGGCCGGTACGCCGTCTAAGCCCCAGGAGAGGTTGGCCGCTACGACGAAAGCGCCTTCCGTGCCTGCGCTGGCATTGTAGCGCTGCCGGGTTTTCAGCACGTAGCTATATCCGGCGATGACCTCAGACTCCAGCGTCCAGTTGCCTTTGACGATCATCATTTTTACATCCCAATTCAGCCCGCTGACGCCTTTGGCGTTGTTGCCTTTGGCTCCGAGCAGGCCGGCTACCTCGGTGCCATGTGCGCCATAGGCGACGATGTCGTTTTGCGTGCTGACGTTCCAGCCCCGATAGTCGTCTATGTAGCCATTTTGATCGTCGTCTATACCGTTGAAGGGGATTTCATCTTCGTTTTGCCAGATGTTTTCTGCGAGGTCTTCGTGCTCCAAGTCTATGCCGTCGTCCAGCAGGGCCACTACGATCTCTTCACCTGAGGGGGTGAGGCCTCCGGTACAGATGTCCCAGGCCAGATCGGCATCTATATCGGCATCGGGCAGGCCGGGGCCGTTTACGGGATTGAGCCAGTTCCATTGCAGGTCTATGTAAGGATCGTTCGGCCAGGTGTTGCGAGGGTGGACGAAATGGTCAAATTGTGCTTCTATAATTTGCTTGTCTTGTTTAAGGAGTTGCAAGAATTTAAGTTCGTTAACAGATTGATAGTCAAAGAAATATAGGTGTATGTCTAAAGCAGAAGACACTTCTCTTTCATAGCTGAGCATGGTGGGATGCCCCTCAAAATGGCTGTATTTTTCCGTGAGATATTGAGGATTTACGCCTTTCGGCAAATGGACGAGCAGGCTGCCCGGTTGATGGTTCAGTATTTGTGCATCTGCCGTAGCTGTGCATAGTAGAAAAAACAAGCTCAAAACACCAAAAAGGACTCTCAACATTTCTTTCGGCTGGGTAGTGACTGGCTAATTGACGAATTCGGGTTGCATATCTTAGCCTACAAATATAGCGGTTTGGGAGGATAAAGTGGTGCTTTTTTGGGGAAAATTGCTTGAATGTATGTTGATAGACATTTGGGAATGTGGAACGCGAAGCGTTCTAATGTGGAGGCCTGCGGCCTCTAATGTGGAGCGCAAGCGCTCTAATGTGATTTTACGCTCGCTTCGCATCGCGTAGCCACGGTGTAAATTACGCGATGCGTCAGCGAGCGTAAAACCACATTAGAACGCGAAGCGTTCCACATTAGAGCGCTTGCGCTCCACATTAGAGCCGCAGGCTCCACATTCTTACTCAGCTCCTTCTATTAAGCTGCACCACCACCCCAAACTCCACCATCCCCCAATGATCTCCGGGCGGCGGGGTGGGAGAGCCGTTTTCAAAGGGTGGCAGGGTTTGCAATTGGGTCCATTTGGGGCCGAGATAGTAGCGATAGCGCATCAGGGGGGTGAGGGTAACGCGCTTGGACAGGCCGATGTCTAAGCCCAGGCCGCCGCTGAGGGCGAAAACGGCTTGGTCCGTATGGCTTGCGGAGCTGTTTCCGGATGCGGGCATGCGCTTGAAGTCGAAGCGGTTGATGCCCAGGCTGAACGATAGGAAGAAGCCTCTTTTAAAAAAGGTGTTTTGCTTGGAAAAGGTGGGGCAGTCGCAATCGTTGAGGAAGTCGAAAAAGTAGATGCGATTGTTGAGCGCAAAGCCGCTGATGGTCGCGCGATAGGTTTTACCGGTGCCGGCAGCCTGAGCCCTGAGCTCGGGCAAAAACTCCCAGCGGTAGGAGCGCAGGCGAAACCAGTAGGTGATGCCGAAGCCCTGGAAGTTGGTGAAGATGGGTTGGCTGCCTTGCTGTGTCGCAACTTCGTTCCATTCAGAGGCCTGTAGGGTGGAAAAAGTGTAGTTGATTCCTACCTGGGCCTCATTTGGCGAAAGCCAAAAGAAAAACAGCGCGAGTATGCAGATGGCCTTTTTCATGCTTGTGGTCTAACCTTCGAAGTGGAAAGAGAGCGTAAAGCCCCTCGATAAAATCTTGTCTATGACGGAAGCCTCCTCCAGACTTTCGTCAAACAGGAGGATGTTGCCCAGGCCGTAGGAGAATTTCAGCTCCGGCGAAAGGATGAAATAGGGAAAGAAAAACTGCATGCCGGCGCCTACTTCGAGGGCAAAATCGGTGGGAGCGACTTTCACCAGATCATCGGCCTGATGGGCTCGCGACTCGCTGGCCACGTCGAAGGAATACTTTACGCCGGCCAGCAGGAAGAGGCGTACATCCTTGTAGGGCTGCGATTTGTAGCGCATGTGAAAGGGCATCTCCACAAAAACCGATTGAATGTCGCGCGAATACGGGATTTTACTGGCCGTAGCCTGATAGTTGATGCTCCTGCCCGCAAAGGAAATGGTTGGCAGGAAACGAAAATCAAAGTAGTCGCCGATTTTCAGATTGGTAACTATGCCCACGTTCAGGCCGCGGCCGTGTACTGACTGGACGACCTGAAAGCTGTCGGAGGCGATGAAGTTTTCGGATTGATAGATCTTGTAGTCGCCCGAGTTGTAGGCAAAGGTGATGCCGAAGTAATAGGGCTTCTGCTGGAAATCGAGGAAGTTGCGGCTGTCGTAGGCCGGTTGCTGAGCCTGAGCAGTGGCTATGGCTGTGCAGAGCAAAATGAGGAGCAGGAATGGGCGTGTCTTCATGGAGCTTAAATTTCTGAGTTTTTCTTCGCGTAATAGATGGAGCAAATGCCAAAAGTCAGTGCAATCTGTTTCGTTTGGCGAAAGCCCGCTTTTTCGAGTTCCCTGAGGAAGTCCTCTCCATCCGGGAAAGCCTGCACCGACTCATAGAGGTAGTGGTAGGCCCGGGGGTCTTTGGAAGTCCAACGTCCGATGAGGGGTAAAATGTTCTTAAAGTAAAAGTGAAAGATTTGTTTTAGCGGAAAGATGCGAGGCTTGGAGAACTCGAGGATAACAGCTTCGGCTTGTGGTTTGAGAACTCTGTGCATTTCTTGCAATCCTGCCTGGAGGTTTTCGAAGTTACGTACTCCAAAAGAAACGGTAAGAGCGTCGAAGGTATTGCTTGGAAAGGGGAGGTGCTCGGCATCTCCGACGAGCAGTTCGATGCGGTCATTCAGGCCCAGTTCGCTGATTTTTTTGCGGCCGATTTCGAGCATGGCTTCGGCTATGTCGAGGCCGACGACTTGGGGGGTGTCCAGCTGACTGACCAGTGCGATGGCCACATCGGCCGTTCCGGTGGCTATGTCGAGTACTTTTTGGGGTTTGGCTTTCGCCAAAAGGGAGATGGCGCGCTTTCGCCAGCGCTTGTCAATACCTGCAGAGAGCAGTCTGTTGAGCAGGTCATAGCGGCGCGCAATGCTGTTGAACATGCGAGACACCTGCTCTTTCTTGCTGCCGCCGGCTTCATAGGGCTTTACCTGCTGTTTGTCGTTGGGCATGAATGAAGTTTAGCGTTTGGAGTTGATAGCAGATAAAAGCTGCTTTTCCGAAGATATTTTGAGCTGCAAAAGTAATTGAAATTCGCCCGATTTTCGCTTTTTCCAAGCGTATATTTTTCGTATCTTTGCACGTCTTCCGGTTGGGGGCTTTTGGCCCGTAGCGTGGAGGCAGGTTTTGGACGAATTTGAAAAGCAATTTATGGCACCATCACAGAGAATTATACCGGTAAGCCTGGCAGAAGAGATGAAGACTGCGTACATTGATTATTCGATGTCAGTGATTGTCTCCAGAGCGTTGCCGGACGTAAGAGATGGCCTGAAACCCGTGCATCGTCGCGTCTTATATGGCATGCACGAACTGGGCTTGAGCTACAACAAACCGCATAAAAAATCGGCTCGTATTGTAGGTGAGGTATTGGGTAAGTACCATCCGCATGGAGACAGCTCGGTTTACGACTCCATGGTGCGCATGGCGCAGCCCTGGTCGTTGCGCTATCCGCTGGTGGACGGCCAGGGAAACTTCGGTTCGGTGGATGGCGACAGCCCGGCAGCCATGCGTTATACGGAGGCCCGCCTCGCCCGCATCGCCACGGAAATGCTGGCCGACATTGACAAGGATACGGTGGATTTTGTGCCGAACTTCGACGATTCCCTCAAAGAGCCGGTCGTCTTGCCTACGCGCCTGCCCAACCTGCTCATCAACGGAGCCTCAGGCATCGCCGTGGGTATGGCTACCAACATGATGCCCCACAATTTGACGGAAGTCGTCAATGGGGCCGTGGCCATGGTGGACAATCCCGATATCACCGTGGACGAGCTCATGAAGCACATCACAGGGCCGGATTTTCCCACAGGCGGAATCATCTATGGCTACCGGGGCGTCAAAGACGCCTATGAAACCGGCCGCGGGCGCATCATCCTGCGTGGCAAGGCCAATATTGAGACCTCTTCTTCGGGCAAGGAGACCATCATCATCTCCGAGATTCCCTATCAGGTCAACAAGGCCGTCTTGGTGATGAAGATTGCCGAGCTGGTCAATCAGAAAAAAATAGAAGGCATCAGCGACATCCGCGACGAATCCGATCGCCGGGGCATGCGCATCGTCATTGATGTCAAGCGCGATGCCATGGCCAAAGTCGTTCTCAGCAAGCTGTACAAATACACCCCTCTGCAAAGCTCCTTCGGCGTCAACAATGTGGCTTTGGTCAATGGCCGCCCCATGACGCTGGGCCTGAAAGACCTGTTGCGCGAATTCCTGAACTTCCGTCAGGAAGTCATCGTGCGCCGAACGCGCTACGAGCTGAACAAGGCCTTGGAAAAGGCCCACATCCTCGTAGGCCTGCTCATCGCTCTGGATTATCTGGATGCCGTTATAGCGCTGATACGCGCTTCGAAAACGCCGGAGGTGGCGCGCATGGCTCTGATGCGCGGCGATTTTATCGAAGATAAAAAGGCCTTTTACGAGAAGTTTGCAGAGCTGTTGGATACCCGCACCGACGAGCAGCATCCCGAGGAAGGGCATGTTTTGACGGAAGTCCAGGCCAAAGCCATACTCGATATGCGCCTGCAAAAACTCACGGGCCTGGAGCGCGAGAAAATCCGCGCTGAGTTTGATGAGTTGCAAAAGGCCATTGCCCGCTATCGCGAAATCCTCGGCAGCGAAGAACTGCAGCGCCAAATCATCAAAGAGGAATTGGAAGAGGTGAAGGAGAAGTACGGCGATGAGCGCCGCACCGAGATAGACCTCATGGGCGGCGGTGATATAGACATGACAGATCTCATCCCGGATGAGGAGGTGGTCGTTACCATTTCGCATCTCGGCTACATCAAGCGGACGCCCGTGAGCGAGTACCGCCTGCAAGGGCGGGGCGGCCGCGGAGCGCGTGGCGCCAAGACGCGGGATGAGGACTTCATTGTCCACATGTTTGTGGCAAACACCCATGCCTACCTGCTGTTTTTTACCGCTCAGGGCAAATGCCATTGGCTGCGCGTGTATGAAATTCCGGAAGCCTCGAAAACTTCCAGCGGGCGCGTCATCCAAAACATCATGTCTATTCCGAAGGATGACAAGGTGAAGGCTTATATCAAGGTGCAGGATTTGCAGGACAAGGAGTTCCTCGAATCGCATTACGCGATGTTTGCGACCCGCAAGGGGCAGGTCAAGAAGACGAGCATGGAGGCTTATTCCCGTCCTCGCAACGGAGGCATCAATGCCATTACCATCAACGAGGGCGATGAGCTGCTCGAGGTGCGCCTGACCAATGGCCGCTCGCAGGTTTTCCTCGGCACGCGCATGGGCAATGCCATTCGCTTTGAAGAGAAAAATGTGCGCCCTATGGGGCGTACAGCCGCAGGTGTGCGGGGCATCAGCCTGCTGGGGCCTGAAGATGCCGTAGTGGGTATGTCCTGCATAGACCCGGAAGACAAGGAACTTTCCATCCTCGTCATTTCCGAAAACGGCTATGGCAAGCGCTCTGCTTTTGAAGATTATCGCCTCATCAACCGCGGCGGCAAAGGCGTGCGTACCATGAAGGTTACCGATAAAACAGGCCACGTCATAGCACTGAAAGCAGCCAAGGATGAAGATGAACTGATGATTACCACCCGCAATGGCATCATCATTCGAATGTCAGTGGCTGATATCCGGGTTATGGGGCGAGCCACTCAGGGCGTGCGCGTCATCAAAGTTCCCGAAGGGGATCAGATCGCCGATGTGGCCCTGCTGACTTCCAACGGTGCAGATGAAGAAGAGTAAAAGCGGTTTCGGTCTCCGGGTATTAACACTTTGTTTAGTACAATGGGAGATGCTTTTTGCGTCTTATCATAGGAAAGGGAGAAAAACCACTTTCACAGCGAGAGCGTTTTGTTGATAGCGATGAGATGCTTTTCGCAGATAACTATTTACAAACCAACAAATGTTTATCATGAGAAACTTTCTTTTAAGCCTTGTGGCCATCCTTGCAGTAACGGTGAGTTTGCAAGCTCAGGACCCTGTTAAAGCGCTCAAAAAAGCCAAACAGAGCTTCGGCGCTTACAAGGTAGATCCGGGCTCCAATACCGATAAACTGAAAGAAGCCATGGAGCTGATTGAAATCGCTGCTCAAAGCGATGCCACCAATGGTTTATATAAAACCTGGAAAATCCGCGGCGATATTTACAACAGTTCGGTTTCCAAAGATGCCGGCCTGGTAGCTGCAGGCGCGATGCAGGGATTTTCCGCAGAGGCCATTGACCACCTCTACAAGGCAGTAGAGTCCTATAAAAAAGCGCTGACTCTGGCCGAAAAGAAATACGAAAAGCGCGATGCTGCCAACGGCCTGTCCGAAGCAGCGAGTTATCTGAACATCCTCGGCAATACCTATTTGACTTCACAGCAGTATGCCGAAGCCTACAAGCCTCTCAAATTAACTCTGGAATTGGACGAGCTGGTCAAGCAAAACGGAGGACAGTCGGTCTTTGCCGATGAGGAAGAGTACAACAACAATCTCTTTGTCGTGGCTTATTGTGCCCGCGTGAGCGGCATGGAAGACGAAGCCCTCGCGCTCTACCAAAAGCTCTACGACTTGAAGTACGACGATGCCAATGTCTATGCCGCTTATTTTGATTTGCTGAGTAAAAAAGGCGATGAGGAAAAGGCCTTGAAAGTGCTCGAAGAAGGCAAAGCAAAATTCCCGGGCAATACGGAATTGCTCTTCGCTGAAATCAACTACTACCTGCGCCAGGGCCGCATGGAAGAATTGATCGGTAAACTCGAAATGGCCATCCAGCAAGAACCGGATAACGTCTCCCTCTACACCACCCTGGGTAGTGTGTACGACAATCTTTTTCAAAAAGAAACTCAACAGGAAGGCGAGTACGACAAGGACAAAGCTGAAGAGCTGTTTCAAAAAGCCCTTTCGTATTACAAACAGGCCCTTGAGAAAGACCCCCAAAGTTTTGATGCCAATTACAGCGTCGGCGCTTTGTACTACAACAAAGCCGTAGTCGTCATCAAAGAAATGCAGGCCCTGGAAGACGACTACAGCCGCGAAGGCTTGCGCAAGTACGATGAAAAACAGAAGGAGTTGATAGGCTTGTTTAAAGAGGCATTGCCCTGGTTCCAAAAAGCCGAAGCGCTGAATCCCAACGATCAGAATACGCTCATCGCGCTCAAAGAGATTTACGCCCGCCTCGACGACCTGGAAATGTCAGCCGTCTTCAAAGAGCGCCTCGAGCGCGTCATGAGCGGCGAAGAACTCGATGAAGCTTATTTCAAGCAGTAAGCTGAAGCGCAGAGAAAAAGGTCTTGCAAAACTTGCAAGACCTTTTTTTTGTCAAAGGTTCCATTAAGTTTTTGGCCACCTGCCTTCTTTGAAAAACAGATTGTCAGGTTGAACCAGCTTAAAAATCCGCGAAG
>JALVES010000156.1 GCA_027030635.1 Saprospiraceae bacterium
TGCCGCGCTCGGTATCGAAGAGGCCGAAGTGGTCGAATAGGTCTATGCGCAAACGGTCATGCACATGAGCGACTTGCTGATCTTCGAGAGCGATACCCACATAAAGGCGGTGGCTGTGGAAGGCCTCAAAGAAGAGTAGATCTCCCATTTGCACCTGCTGGGCGAAGGGGACCAACCGCCCCCAGACCAATTGCTGGTCGGCTTTGCGCGGCAGGGCCTGGCCAAGCAGGCTATAGACCAGTTGCACAAAACCGCTGCCGTCTATGCCGAGATGTGTGCGACCACCGTGTTGATAGGGCGCATTCATCAACTGATTCACCAGCGAACGCAAAATGGCCGGGTCTTCCTTCAAATCGCGTGGAAAGACAGCGCGGCCGCTAAACGTATAAGTATCTCCCCTCAGGCGGAAGCCCATGCCGTCAAATCCCGGCAAACGGGCACCCAGGGTAATGGGCTGGAAAAAATCGGAGGTGCGCAAAGACTCCTTCAACTCAAAGTTCAATGCAAACTCGCGACTGAAGCGCTCGTAATCCTCCTCCCCGATGAAATGCACCTGCGAACTGCGCACCCAGCCCTCCGTATGGTCCAAAACCGTGCTCACCTTTACCCAGGCCTTGCCCTTGAAATTCAACACCTTCATCATCTCTCCAAACAACAACTGACTAACTTGCTCCGAGCGATCGGAGGCCGAAGAGCGAAGAGGGACGACACTGAGCGGGCAAATGGCGTAAGGCATGGCGAGGCGTTTAAGTTTGGTTTTTCTTAATTGTTTTCTTGTACTCCTCCAACAGGCGGCGCGTTAGCTTCTTAACCTGAGCGGAGAACTCCTTTTCCTGTATCCAGTTGAAGTACTGGCGGTTTTCATACAGCGTCTTGCCTACAGGCTGACCCACAAATTTACCAAAATTAAAGACAATCTCGCCGGAGCCGTTTCGCCTCAGTTTGCGCGTAACGTCCACCGACTGTTGATCGCGTATAAATTCGTGTATGGAGCGCACATCCCGCCCAAAGGGCACGGGCTTTTCCTCCCCATCGGCATCTATATAGGTGCCATCCACATAGCGCTCCAACTGGCCGTCCAGTACTTTTACCGTAGCACGCACATCCGCCAGGGCATCATGAGCATCTTTCAAATCTTCGCCACAATAAAAGCGCAGGGCTGCCCGCAAAGTGCGGGGCTCCAATTTATGAAAAATCGTCTGTACATCCAACAAGCGCCGCTTCTCCAAATCGAAATCTATGCCCACGCGGGCAAATTCTTCGGCCAGCATGGGCACGTCAAAGCGGTTCGAGTTGTAGCCCGCCAAATCGGCATCGCCTATGAAGTCATACAACTTCTGCGCCACCTGCTGAAAGGTGGGTTTGTTGCGCAAATCCGCCGGCTTAATGCCGTGTACGGCCATGGCTTCCTCCGAGATCGGGATGCCCGGATTGATCAACATTTCCAGCTCCTGTGGCTCGCGCCCGTCGGCAAAATACTTGATGATCGCAATCTGCACGATGCGATCGGTCATGATGTTCAGCCCTGTACTCTCCAGGTCAAAAAAGCAAAGGTCCCGCTCTAATTTTAAATGCATCATCAGGTGTTTATCGCTCCAAAAAAGTACCAAGGCCCTGGCTAAGCCCCATCTCCCGTTTGCCGGAAGGCCCCACAAAGATAAGGCAGGCTTCGACATTTTTCAGCCGCTGCACCATTTTCAGTGCATCGTCCTTCCCCATAGCCATGCAGGCGGTGGCCAAAGCATCTGCCTCGGCACAGGTCGGAGCCAAAATGGAAGCGCTCAACAAAGAACTCCGTCGGGTATATCCGCTGTGCGGGTCAATGGTATGCACGAATTTCTCTCCGCCCTCCTCGTAAAAATTGCGGTAATTGCCCGAGGTCGCCAGGCCACGCATAGCCCGGGCCCCCTCCACCTCTCCATGTGGCCCTATGGGCATCATTTCACCGGAGGGCCAAAGGATGCCGCAAAGCGTATCCATGCGCAGGCGCAACTCAAAATCCAGAGGAGAAGCCCCCTCCTCCGGTTTGTTGATGCCCACCACCCAGGGCGTTCCGCGCGGGCTGTGGCCACTGGCAGCTACCTCGCCACCTATTTCCACCAGCCAGTTGCAGAGGCCCAGGGATGTTAGCAGGTCTCCTGTTACATCCACTCCGTACCCCTTTGCCACGGCGCTGAAATCCAGTTGCATGCCGGAGACGCCCTTCCTTAACAGCGTTCCATCCAAACTCAGTTTATCCATACCCACGAGGCTGCGCAGCGAATCCACGAGGGCGCTGTCCACCTGTTCGCCTTTGCCCTTTGGGGTATAGCCGAAACCCCAGTAATTCACCAGGGGCATGACGGTGGGGTCAAAAAAGCCCTGTGACCAGGCATACACTTTTTGCGAAAGCAAAAAATTGTTCAAAAAATGGCGACGCAGGGCCTCCGGTTCAGTGCCGAGGTCGAAGGTTTGTCCGGCCTTGTTGAAGCGCGAGATCAGCGAGCTGTCTATGTAGGTAGAAAGGCTTAAGTTTACTTCTAACAGTAAAGAATCCACTTGGGCCTGCAAATTTCGCCCCAGGCTGTCTTCGTAAGTGATGTGGTAGGTGGTGCCCATAGTGGGCCCGCTGATTTTATAGAAATCAGTTGTCAGAGCAAGCTCCTCATCGCTCTTGGAAGCCGGTGAAAGGCAGGATGCCAAAAACAAGGCACTCAAGAGATAGTAAAGCCGGTACATAAGCGTTCTTTTCGGGTTTGTTGGCAGTCTGCCCAAATCTTTCTACATTTCCGGTTCAAAGATAATCAAGTTGTCCGTCATGCTCAGCACATTCAGCAAAAACGTTTTGCGCCTGACGGGAGGCACGGCTTTTGCCCAGCTTCTCCCCCTGCTCGTGGCGCCGGCCCTGTCGCGGCTGTACAGCCCTGCTGAATTTGGAGCCTACTATTTTTTTTCGGCCCTGGTAGCTATGGGCAGCGTGGTGAGCACGGGGCGCTATGAGATGGCCGTCATGTTGCCGGAGAAAGAGCGTCCGGCCCTGGCAACTTTTATAGCCGGCCTCTTGCTGGCCGGTTTGGCGATGCTTTTTCTTTTTCTATTGCTGTGCTTTCCTGCCTTTCGGCAAATGCTGAACGAGCGCACACACCTGGGTGCATGGATGTGGCTGCTCCCCCCGGCCATCTGGCTGCAGGGGGTCTTCAACCTGCTGAGCTACTGGCACAACCGCCACCGCAGATTCAGGCTCATTGCCGCTTCCAAGTTTGTTCTGAGCGGTTTCAACGCCTTTGGGCGTCTCGGGCTCGGGTTTTGGCAGGGTGGCATCGGCGGGCTCATTCTCGGCACTTTTTCGGCCTGGCTGGCCGTGGTGTTGCAATTTGGAAGAAAATTATTTAAAGCTGACTTCAGCCTGCTGCGCAACATTCGTTTGGCGGAAGCCATAGAGCAAGCCCGCAAGTACAGGCACTTCCCCAGAAATATGGTCATCGGCAGCCTGTTCAACAAAGGTTCGTCAGAGCTACCCGCACTTTTGCTCAACTGGTTTTTCCTGCCGGGCATTGCCGGCTGGTACGGTCAGATGGCTGCGGTAACGCGCCGGCCCATACAGGTCATCGGGCGCTCTTTTGAAGAAGTTTTTCGTCAGGCTGCTGCAGAGGAGATACACAAAACAGGTCATTGCCGGAGAATTTTTTGGCGCACTTTCAA
>JALVES010000157.1 GCA_027030635.1 Saprospiraceae bacterium
CAGGCAAGTCTATCCGAAACGCCGACAAAACGCTTATCCGAAGACCAGGCTGCAAATCAAAAGGAAACCGCCTCCGATCAAGCCGAAAAGGCATCTGTTTCAAAATCCGGCAACTCACCCCAGGCTGCTGAAGTTTTCCATTCAAAATCAACTACGCCTTCGCAAGCGAAGGCCGGCAGGAAAGAAAAAAAGGCGGCTTCTCCTGCAGTTGATCAAGCCAAAATATATGCAGATCAGGATTTTGCTTCGATGCAGCGTTCTGCAACACAAACGGATGTCTCTTCTTCGCCTTCTCAGACAAGCGAAGAGCCCTTTGCAGAAAAAGATCAGGAGTTGCGCAAAGCTCAGGCAGAGATAGCCTTTGTACCCACCGCTTTGCTTCCGGCCCTGCCCGAAAGCCACTTGCGCCCGGACCTGCAGTTTCAGCTCAAGCCCGAGTGTGCGAAATTTGAAAACAAAGAACGCCGCTTCTACTTTGACCTCCTCGCATCTCCCGACATAGCCTTGCGCAGCATTCGCCCCAAGGAAGAACAATCCGTCCCCCTTGCCCTCAAGCGCTTAGAGACTGAAAGCATCAGGCAATCCTATACCCTGGGCGCGCGCCTCACCACCGTCTCACCTCACGGATGGTCGCTGCGCAGTGGCTTTCAGTACACGCAAATCAACGAGCGTTTTGCCTACGAGGGAGAAACCGAAGAGCGCATCATCATCAAAATCATCTATGACGACCAGGGGCAAATTATCGGTACGGATACGGTGTACGAAAGTTATACGCCGTACTATGCCAGCCACAACGTCTATCGCCTCTTCGACATTCCATTGATGGCCGGATATCAGATAGATATGAAGCGCTTTGCCCTGACTTTTCATGGCGGGCTGTACTTTAATCTTTTCCTTTCGCCCGAAGGCACTTTCTTTTCTCCGGAGATGCAGCCTGTAGCCTTTTCAGAAATTCCGGCTTTCAGGAAACGGGCTTCGCTCAGCCTGGCAGCGGCCTTTGGCATCAATTATCGCCTGACGTCCCGCCTGGAGTTGTTGTTTGAGCCGAGGTTCCGGTATTTCCTCTCGCCTTTTACGACCAGGGACTATCTGTTAGAGCAGCAGTATATGTTGATAGGGTTGAATCTGGGGGCGAGGGTGCAGTTATAACTAAACATCCCAAGCCCAAGCCAAAAGTCCTGCCATTTCTCTTTGCCGGTCGTCTTCGAGGACTTCGCGGATGTAGCGGTGGAGTTCTTCTTCCACATGTTCTCCTGACAGGATTTGGCGCAAGCGCTGGTCTTCTTCCCTTAAGCGGCGGCAGGCTTCCGGATTCGGAATGGCGTGCAGTCCTGCCAGTTGCCCGATGTTGTTGGCCGTGAGTATCCGGCTGCGGCGGATGTGCTCCGGCAAAGCGTCGTATCCGATAACCGCCTGGGTGACGGGCTGCACGATGGCCTGCACGGCCTCTCCACTGGCCCGCACGTAATAGGCCCGCCCGAGGCGCCCCATCAAATCCATTTTGTGAGGATTGATGCGCCCTTTTTCATCCACCACATCCTCACGCAGGTGAATGCGCAGGACTTCACAAAAAATCAGGTTGCCTGCTCCGCCATGCTCGCCCAGAGACAACACGCGGGTAACGCGGCACTCCATCTGCGCGGGGCTCTCCGCAATACGCCAGGGCCTGACCAAATCGGAGGGCAGCGGAGTCAGGCCTGCCTTTTCAAATTCATCAACATCCTCGTCAAATTGCACGCTGGTAACGGCCATTTTTCGCACCAACTCATGCGTTACAGCATGAATCACCACCTCCGGCACGGCCTGCACATTGGCCAGTGTGTCCTTAGTCGTGCCATCTACCACCCTGCGGTTCGAAGAAAAAACCAAAATGGGAGGATTCGAACTAAAGGCATTGTAAAAGGAATAGGGCGCCAGGTTCCGGTTTCCCTCCTCATCAATCGTACTCACCCAGGCAATGGGTCTGGGCCCGACAATGCCCAGCAAAAACTGATGCAAATCTCTGACGGCAGTCTTATCGGGGTCTATCTTTAGCATGGCAGTTTATTTGAGGGCAAATGTAAGGAAAGGTGGTGTATCGGGCCTCCTTGAGTTACGTGACAAACGTGATGATCGTGACAAACGTAACGATCGTAATCGGCAGGCCGGCTTCGCGAGCTCGGGCTTACGCCTTTTAGAATGGATAATGGAAAATTGATAATGGAGAATGAACACTCCATGCACCCTCCCTGTACCCCGTGAACTCCGTGGTGAGTTTACAGCTCCACTTTTGAGCCTGCGACCCGATCACGTTTGTTACGTTCGTTACGTTCATCACGTTCGTTACGTTCATCACGTTCATCACGTTCGTTACGTTCGTCACGCCGCCTCCTCCGATTTCACTGATTCCGCCAAACCGTATCGTGCGCGCGCTAAAGCACGCGGTACTAATTGACGGGCTAAAGCCCGCCCAACTAAACACTAAACGCTCAACGATACACGATAAACGATACACGATAAACCAATCCCCCCGATTCCCCCGATTCAACCGATTTCCCCGCTTCAACCGCTTTCACCGACAACCGACAACCGACAACAGTCAAACCCCCTCCACCGCAAGCTCATCCACTTCCCGCTTCTCCGTAGAGAAATTGACCCCTATGAGGATGATTTTTTTGCCCGTATCGCGGTATTTGTCTGCATAGCCTCTGTCTTTGAGTTGTTCTAAGGCCTCCTGAGCAGAGCGGTTTAATTTGAATTCAAAGCAGTAAATTTTGTCGTCAAGTATAACAACGGTATCGGCCCTGCCGCGGGCGGTGTTTACTTCACTGTGTACGTCTAAGTCCATGTACTTAAAAAACAGGTGAACGATGGCATGATAAAATTTCTCCGTTTCCTGATGCAATTGATACGGCAGGCTGTAGAGCAGGATGTTGAAGATTTCTCTGACTTTCGCAAAATCTTCCTGCTCCAGGGCATCGGCCACATCGAGGGCATAAGAGCGTATTCGGGTATGTGGTACTTTACTAAAGGCATCCACGAGATATTCCAGCATGGATTCTTTCACCTCCCGATTGGGATAGCCCAAGGTGTAAAAGCGCCTTTTTACATCATACGCTTTAATGGTAAGGTATCCCGTTTGAAAGAGCAGCGCCTCTATGTTCAGACGTTCCAGGTCGAAAGAATCAAAAGCCGTTTCGCCTACTTTGATGCCATCAAAGTCATAATAGACTTCTTTGCGAATCAGATTGATGAGAAAAGTTGGCGTAGCGGTTTTGAACCAGTAGTTCATAAAAACACGCTTGGTAAAGAAATTGAGTACAGAAAAGGGATTGTACACAAAATCCTGACCATTCCAGCTATAGCCGTTGTACCAACGTCGTATTTGGTCTATCAATTCCTGCTCTGACAAGCCGAGCTTTGGAGCCGTAAACGCTATGTGCTTTGAAAAAAAATACTCTAATTCTTCCTGCGTATAGCCAAACAGGGTGTCGCTTCTGTAATCCTGCAGGCTCAGGTCATCCAGATTGTTCAAATCCGAAAAAATGCTCACGCGACTGAATTTGGATACGCCCGTGATGAACAACATGCGAATATAAGGATCGCTGTCCTTAATCACCGAATAAAAAGTCTTAAGTACCTGCTGGTTTTCTTTAGCCTGTGCTATCTTCTCTCCGAGGTAATCTATAA
>JALVES010000158.1 GCA_027030635.1 Saprospiraceae bacterium
AACGGTCAGGGTTACGATATTGGCGCCGGCGTTTTCGCAGATGAAGCTGTCGGGGCTGACGCTCATGGAAGCGATGCCGCAAGCGTCCGTGCTGTTGTTGTCAATTTGTGCGGCAGTAATGCCTGCTTCCCCATTGGCATCCAACTGAATGCTGATGTTTTGGCAAACGGCCGTGGGAGAGACCGTATCCAGCACGACAACATTGCCCGTACAGGTAGCGCTATTGCCGTAAATGTCGGTAGCGGTGAGCGTGGCCGTTACCACTTGCCCGACGGAGGAGCAGTCGTAAGTGGAAGGCGAAGCCAGCAGAGAGAGCAGGGCGCAGTTGTCCGTGCTGTTGGGGCCCAGTTGCAGGCCTGAAAGCACGGCAGAGCCGTTCGCATCGAGGTAGAGGTTTACATCCGTACAGGCCGCCACGGGAGGCATGGAGTCGCTGACCATGATGGTACTTTGGCAAGTGCCCGTGTTGCCCGAGAGATCGGAGACGGAAAGCGTAGCGGTATTGGCTCCGGTATTTTGGCAGTCGAAGCTATTGGGACTGACGCTCATGGAAAAGACCTCGCAGTTGTCGTTGCTGTTGTTGTTGATTTGGGCTACATCCAAGCCGGCCTGACCGTTGGCATCGAGTGTGAGCCAGACGGTATCGCGGCAAAGGGCGTTGGGCGGCATGTTGTCTTGTACCGTTACGGTGGCCGTACAGGAATCTGCCTGAGCGGCGGCATCAAGGACGTATAGACTTACCTGCTGAGGCGTTCCGCGATGCGTGCAGTCAAAGTTCGCAGGCGCGACGTACATGCTGTCTATACCGCAGTTGTCTGCGCTGCCGTTGTCTATTTCATTTGGCGAAAGCTGATACTGCCCGCTGCTGTCGAGGGAAACGCTTACATTTTGGCAAAGCGCTGTCGGGGGGATGGTGTCCAAAGCCGTGAACAGCAGGGTGCAGGTATCGGTATTTCCCGAAAGGTCGTGGGCGACGATGGCAATTTCGTGTTCGCCGGCGCCTACGAGGGTTCCTGCGGCGGGTGTTTGAGTGAGGATGACATCCGTGCAGTTGTCGCTGACTTGCAGGAGCGAAACCACCTGTATGGTTACGCTGAAATAAGCCGTATCGCAATGAGCCACTGAGTCGGGGTCAATGGCAAAATCCAGCAAATCTCCTGTTTGTACGAAAGTAGAGACCGAGTAGGGCGTACTGGTGGAGCCCACGTTTTCATCGGAGAAGATGGGAACGCCATTTTGCAGGATGCGAATCTTGAGGCTGTCGGCGGGGCAGTTGTTGTCTATGTCGTAATAAGCGCCGGAGATGCTGACCTGACCGGTGAAGTCGCTCGTCCAGCGGCGCACGGCCCAGCTCAGGTCATCGGCGCCTGCCATCATGGCCGAGGGGCCTATGAGGGGCGTGCTATCGCTCTGGGTGCCATACCAGACACCATTGAAGTTGGGCAGTTGGGTGAAGTTTTGATAATCCCAGGGTGCAAAACTGCCGTATTCCCAGTTGTCTTGTCCCTGAGTGCCGGAGAAATCCGCCGTAGAGGAGGCCAGGATGTTTCCGGGCAGAGGCGTAAAGTCGGGCACGGCGGCCTGGCAATTGGCATCCACGCTCAGGCTGACGGGCGCCGGGCAGCTTACCGAGGGCGCGAGCGTATCCGTTACCGTCAGCACGGCATAGCAGGTGTCGCTCAGGCCGGTGGAGTCAGCAACGATGAGCGCTGTGCTCGCCTGCCCGAGCAGAGAGCAATCTATGAGGGAGGGATTTACGCTCATGCTTTGGATGCCGCAGTTGTCCGAGCTGCCGCCATCCACTTCAGCCGGAGAGAGCGCGTACTGGCCACTGGCATCCAGAAAGACCTGGATGTTCTGACAAACGGCCTGAGGCGGAATGGAGTCAGAAGCAGCACAGCCTGCGGGAGCAAAAGGGCCCGTAAGCCGCGAAATCAACGAGATGGACGGGGCCGTAAAAGCCCATACGGCCATGAGAAAAAAGGATGCAAGGAGAAGTTGGATACCGGTCGTAAGTTTCATTTCAATAGCTCTTTTTTTGCGATGCCACCCGGCATGCGAAGCCAAAATGACTTATCCATAGGACGGGAGAAAGGGGGTGTGGATACACTGCTCCCCTGAGATGAGCATCGGTTATCATGGGATTCGGTTTCAATCCTTCGCAGACCATGTGGCAAGCCTGCGAGAGGGGTTATTTTTTTGGCTTTCGCCAAATGCATTCCGCTCGAAGCGGAGTATATGCTGCAAAATTAAAGGAATTTGCAAAAATTTTCCATACCGTGAAAGGGGTAATTTGCAGATGCGTACTTTTGCGCGATGAAAAACCTGCTGGCCCACTTTTTCCTCTTTTCGGCGGCTCTGTTGTACGGGGCCAATTACACCATTGCCAAGTTGGTTTTGGACGACGGCTACATACAGCCCCTGGGTTTTATCATGCTGCGGGTCTTGACTGCCACCACGCTTTTTTGGCTGACAGACCGGCTTTTCATCCGCGAGCGCATAGAGCGGCAAGACCTGCCCCGCCTGGTGCTGCTGGCCCTATTTGGCGTAGCGCTGAATCAAATGTTGTTCTTCAGCGGCCTGAAGCTGACGTACCCCATTCATGCCGCTCTCATCATGACGACTACGCCTATTTTAATTCTCCTCATTTCCTCTGTGATGTTGCGCGAGCGCATCACGCGCAACAAGCTCGCGGGCATTCTGCTGGGCATTAGTGGGGCCGTCATGCTCATCCTGAGCAATTCGGGCGCTTCCGCAGACAGGGCTGCATCGGGCCACAGCGCCCACATCCTCGGCGATTTGATGGTATTCATCAATGCGCTTTCTTACGCGGTTTACCTCGTGCTGGCCCGCAAGCTGATGCGAAAATACCACCCCATCACGGTGGTGAAATGGGCCTTCACTTTCGGCATCCTATTCGTGCTGCCCTTCGGCGGCCGGCAATTGGCCGTAGTGGACTGGCACAGCTTCAGCACGGGAATATGGCTGGCGGTGGTGTACGTGGTGGTGGGTACGACTTTTCTGGCTTACATGTTCAATGCCCTGGCGCTCAAGATGGTCAGCCCTTCCGTGGTAGGCACCTACATCTACCTGCAGCCCCTGCTGGCCACACTCATTGCCCTGGCCCTCGGCGCTGATGTGCTGACGGCGGCTAAAGTGCTTTCGGGTTTGTTGATTGTGCTGGGGGTGATGTGGGCGCTTCGCGCCTAATGTGGAGCCTTCGGCTCTAATGTGGAGGCCTTGCGGCCTCTAATGTGATTTTACGCTCGTTACACCAAACCAACGCTTTATCTACATAGACGAAACCTCCTTCAATAATGTCCCGAAAAGTCTGTATCCCGATCGGTAGCTTCTTCATGATGCTGCTTTTGACCTGCTAAGATACTAAAATTAATGGAGAATGGAAAATGAAGGATACCCCATCACTCAAACCACGCGATGCGAAGCGAGCGTAAAACCACATTAGGCGCGAAGCGCCCACATTAGAACGCGAAGCGTTCCACATTCCTCACCCCCCTCCCTTCCGAAACTCACTAAGCAAAGTACTCACACTAAAATAATTATACCCCCCCGCAAGATGCTGGAAGCTATGTCCATAATCTATTTTAAAGCGATTGATTTTCAGGCCAAAGCCG
>JALVES010000159.1 GCA_027030635.1 Saprospiraceae bacterium
ATCGAAAAACTCACCCAATGGCCCCGCACAGGAGACGGGGTAGCAGGCGCACAATCTCAGCCCTGGCTGCTCATCTACCTAACCGGACTCATCTTCTTCCTGCTGCGAACACTCTTCGGTCTGCGCCAAATTTACCGCCTCATTCAGCACTCGGAAAAACAGGTCCGACAGGGCTTCACCCTGGTTGTCGGTGAAGCCGTGCAGCAACCCTTCTCCTTCCTCCACTGGATATTCCTGCCGGCACACATCGCGCATTCCCCCGTGCAAAAAGCCTGGATATTGCGCCACGAAGAAGAACATCTGCGCCAAAGACACAGCTATGACCTGCTCTTTATCGAACTGCTGAACATCGCATTTTGGTTCTTCTCTCCCCTGCTGATGTGGTACAAACGACTGCTCTCCGAGCTGCACGAATACCAGGCCGATGCCGCCGTGCTGCACATCGCCAACAAAAAAGAATACGGCCTCATGCTGTTGCAAAACTGCAACTCCATGACAGCCATACCCCTTACTCAAGCCTTTTTCTCTAACCTTCAAAATCGTTTTGTTATGATGTCAAAACCAAAATCCCGCAAAAGCGCTTTGCTCAAGTATGGCATCGCGCTACCCCTCCTCATCGGACTGTTCTTTTTTGCCAACATCTCCATCAGCCATGCTCAACAGCAAAGTCAAAAGATTTTTAAAATCGTAGATGAAATGCCCAGATTTCCGGGCTGCGAAGACGTACAAGACAAAAAAGAACGCGAGAATTGCGCATTCGATAAGATGCTGAAATTCATCTATACCAACATCAAATACCCGAAATCGGCCCAAGAAGCCGGCATCCAGGGCACAGTTGTTGTGTCCTTCGTCATTGAAAAAGACGGCAGCATCAGCGACCTGAAAGTCGTGCGCTCCATTTCTCCCGATTGCGATGAAGAAGTCCTGCGCGTGGTAAAAATGATGCCCAACTGGATACCCGGAAAACAAGACGGAGAACCCGTAAGGGTACAATTTAATCTGCCCGTGAGATTCGCCTTACAAGCGCCTCAAAAAGATAAAGGGTAGAAAAACAAAGAAGGCGAAGCCGAGGGGCTTCGCCTTCCTTCCCTATTTCCATTTCTTCATCCGCTCCAAATCGCGCTTCTGGTCTTTCTCCCGCAAAGCCTCCCGTTTGTCATAAACTTTTTTGCCCTGGGCCAAAGCAATTTCCAATTTTACCAGCCCGCGCTCATTCACGTACATGCGATAAGGGACAATGGTAAAGCCCCGCTCCTTCACGCGGCGATGCAGTTTTTTCAACTCTCCCCGCTTCAACAACAACTTGCGCATGCGACGCGGCTCGTGATTGTAATGCGTGGCAAATTCGTACTCCTTGATGTATAAATTCTTGACATAAAGCTCCTCGCCCTGAAAAATGCAATAAGCATCTTTCAAACTCACCTGCGAGCGGCGCACAGACTTCACTTCCGTGCCCGTCAGCATAATGCCCGCCTCAAAAGTCTCTATAAAGTGAAACTCAAAGGTCGCTCGCTTGTTTACGATTTCTATGGCGTATTCTTTTTTCTTTTTTTTGCTCATAATTTTTTATCCCCCACCAAACTATTCAATATAGCCAGGCTCTTCACTTCTCCAAACCGGCTGATATGCAAACGATAATACAGCAGCAAATGTTCTAACAACTTCCTGCGCACGGGTCGCGTGGAAGGAATTCGATGCTGCTCAAACCAGCTAACCCCCATCAGGCGAGCCAGCAAGGCGTTGGCGGAAGGGTCTGAAACATAGTGCCCCGCCTGCAAATCTGCCGCCGGAGGCTCCGGCACAAAACTGCCCGCCTGCAAATCAAAAACCGGACGCTCCGGCCCAAAGTTGTTGTGCATCTGAAAGCCCAGATGATCGGCCAGCTGAATCAAAAAAAGATGGGGCATGTGCCTCAAAGCCTCCTCCGTCTGGTCCGTAAAAACCAAAAATTCGTACAGCCACTGAAACAAAAGCGGCTGCGCCTCGGGCTCGTGCAAACACTTGCGCGCCACTTCCATGGCAAAAAGAGCCACATTGCCTTTCGCCTGCCTCCCGCGGGAGGGCAAATGCCAGAGCAAATCGCGATAGATGTAGGCCGCACGCAATTCCTTCGGACGGTGCAGACTACGGCTCTCTTTAAAATACACCACCATGTCGAGGATGCTGCCAACTTGAAAAAGCGCAGCATGAAAACGAGGCTTCTTCCTGCGCACCCCTCCGATGATGTACGACTGTAAGCCCTTCTGCTCCGTGTAAATGTCGGCAATAAGGCTGCTCTCGCCATACTTGACGGTTCGAAAAACAATGCCGCGGGTCTTGATCAGCATGAGGCAAACTTACCAGGCCATTTCATCATCCAAAGGCGGAGGTTTGTAATTCATCCGGGTCTCTATGCGCTTCTTCTGCCGCTTTAAAACCAATTCCGCCAGCAAAAGATCGGGCGACTTTTCATCCACATTCATCAATGCGCGATGCACTTCCTCCTCCGGCACATCTAAGCGATACAGCAAACTAAACAAATACTCCGGCTGATGGGCAATCAAATCCGCAATGCGCTCCGCCAAAACCTGCAATAAAATGCCCTCCCCACCGATACCGGCAGCCTCCAACCCAAAATCCCGAACAATCAACTCCCTCGTCTTTTTCTCCAATGCATTCGCATCCATGATTCAATCGTTAAGGCCCCGATTTCACCGACATGTGGCTTCTTTAAAATCCGCTCCCCGATCTTCCGCTTCCGCTCCAGCTCAGGGATCGGCCACCGATTCCACCGACAACTCACTCCAACTTAAACGCCTCAAACATCTCCTCCAGCTCCTTTTGGAACTCTTCGTCGCCCTGTTGCTTGACCAGTGCGAGGAGGTCGTCTTTGGTGCGCATGTCAATGCCAACATCCTGGCCGAAGCCGGCCTCCACATCTGCCTCGTCCAAAGAGTAATAGAAGTTGAACGAATCTTTCAGGCGGGCAGCTAAGGTCTTGAGGTGCGGCTTGGCCTTTTCATAAGCGCCCGCTCCTGCCATGACTCTCAGCACGGACATGGTGCGGTAGTCATAGGGGAAGTTCATATCCGGAAAAGAGCTCAGATACTTTTCACACATGGCCACGGCTTTCTCCTTATCGCCTTTGCGCAGAAAATCCTCAGCCGTGCGCAAAAACATTACGTAGAAGCTCTGCACACTGGGGCCATAGCTGTAATCTACAAAGAGCTTCTCCTTGTCAAAGTTGCCCCAGGCAAATTTGTTCATCACATTGTCATAGACAATATCTCCGGCTACGCGCCCGGCTCCATATACGCTGCCGTACTTGCGGCTGTCGCCGGAGTCCGACTTCACGGGTACAATGCGCAGGCCCAGGCCCTCCAATTGCAGGTAATTTTGCAGGTTAAACATCTTCTCAGAGCGCCCCGTTACGGCGAAGTAGATGGGACGCTCATTGATGTTGGAAGCAATGACATCCAGTATGGCCAGCTCGTCTTTGATGAGGTACTGTTTGTCTTTGCTGATGCGCAGGGGAATGCGGCTGACAACCTTGCCCGTATCGGCCTCCGTTACCCAGCCCGTTTCAAAGGCCTTGGGTACATCCACGGCGAGATACATGCGCCGCGTAGGCAGATAACTCTTGGGTTGGCGCCCG
>JALVES010000160.1 GCA_027030635.1 Saprospiraceae bacterium
AATAGATATCTTCAACCGCCTCGGCAAGTGGTATGCCCTGCTGGGGCTGATGCTGCTCATCGTCTTTTTCCGGGACATCTTCAAGCCCGGCAAGAGCTGGTTGGAAAGCGCCCGCAAGGCGCTGACCGGCGTTTTTGCGCTTTTCTTCCTCGCACATACGGCAGGCCTGATTGCGAGGTGGTACATCTCCGGCCACGCGCCCTGGAGCAACGGCTATGAATCCATGATTTACATCGCCTGGGCCACTACCCTGGCCGGGCTGCTGTTTGCCCGCCGTCAGACGGGCGCCCTGGCGGCCACTTCGATTCTGGCCTCCATCATTCTCATGGTCGCCCACCTCAGTTGGATGGACCCCGAGGTAACGCCCCTCGTGCCCGTGCTGCGCTCTTACTGGCTGAACATCCACGTCTCCATGATCACGGCCAGCTACGGCTTCCTCGTACTGGGCGGCCTGATGGGCTTCCTCAACCTCATCCTGATGATCATCCGCTCGGAAAAAAATGCCGGACAAACCGACTACGCCATCAAAGAGCTGAGCTACCTCAACGAAATGTCGCTGACCATCGGCCTGGTCATGCTCAGCATCGGCACCTTCCTCGGCGGCATCTGGGCCAACGAATCCTGGGGCCGCTACTGGGGCTGGGACCCCAAAGAAACCTGGGCACTGGTAAGCGTCCTGGTCTTTGGCTTCATCCTGCACATGCGCTTCATCCCCGGGCTGCGCGGCATCTATGCCTTCAATCTGGCCTCGGTATTGGGCTTTTTCTCCATCATTATGACCTACTTCGGAGTCAATTACTACCTTTCAGGCCTGCACTCCTATGCAGCCGGAGACCCGCTGCCCATACCGAGCTTCGTCTATTACACCGTAGCAACCATTGCCGCAGTGGCCATAGCCGCTTACTTCCGCTCTCGTTCCCATCCCAAAACCGCATAAAAACACCCCCCACCGGCAACCTTTTGGCACGATTTTCGCGTATGGAATGAATAAGGAACAGAACTGAGCCCCCCAAGACTAATTTGGAGTGCAGTTTACGGGCCCTTGTTGAGCAGTGTTGCGAAGCAAGGGTCTTTTTTTGGGTGTTTAGCGTTTAGCGTTTAGTGTTTAGTGTTTAGCGTTTAGTGTTTAGTGTTTAGCGTTTAGTGTTTAGTGTTTAGCGTTTAGTGTTTTTTTGGAAATGCTTACCTTTGCAAGGTGAACTTAGGCAGGCTGATTGGTTTTTAAATAATAGATTACAATGCGAAATCTGCTCACCCTCTTATTTCTTTTCACCCTTACGGCTTGTCATGCCCAATCCAAGATGAACAGTTCGACCTCTCAGCGCTCCTTTTTGCCCGATGCAGAAGAAGAAAAGACCTCCGTTTTAAACCTGCCCATACGGCTGCCCAAGGCCGCCGTGGAGAAGATGCTCAACGAGCAAATGGGCGAGGTGGTTTACGAAGAAGACATTCCCGAGGAGGGCTACTACATGAAAGCCACCCGCACGGAAGACATCACCATCAATATTGAAGGCGACCGCCTGCTCTACAAGGTGCCTCTCGACTTGGACATACGTCAGTCTTACGCTTTGGCGGATGTAGAGACCACCGGCAAGTTGACGCTCTACTTTGCCACCGAGTACGACATTTCACGAAAGTGGAAATTGCGCACCCAAACGAACATCGAAAAACACGAATGGGTAGAAAAACCCCGCGCCAAAGTGGGCATTCTGAAAATGCCGGTACAGGGCATCGCCAACATGGTGCTCAAGCGCACCAGGGAAGACGTCTGCACCGCCATAGACGAGCAAATTGAAGCTTCCATAGACCTGCACGCCATGGTGGACAGCCTCTGGCAATCCCTCTACCAACCCGTACTGCTTTCGGAGGAATACCGCTCCTGGATGCTCTTCAACCCGCAGGGCCTGCGCCTCAGCCCCATTGAAATGGTGGAGGACACCATCTACACCGCCTTTATGCTGGAAGCCAGGCCCCATGTCGTTATAGGAGAGCCCCCCGAAGGCATGCAGGCGCCTGCCCTGCCCGCTTTCACCTATGCACCGGCCGAATCGGGTTTCCGGCTGCTCATCCGGGCCGACATCCCGTTTGCGGAAGCGGAAAAAATGGCCAACGAAAACCTGCAGGGCTACACCTATGAAGAAGGCCGCCGAAAGGTGCGTGTGGACAGCGTCTATATGCGCGGCAAGGGCAACAAGTTGGAAATAGAACTCGACCTCAGCGGCAGCTACAAAGGAAAAGTGCGCCTCAGCGGAAAACCCGAGATCACTCCCGACTCCACGGGCATCTCCTTTGAGAAACTCGACTACCAGTTGGAAACGCGCAACCTGCTCCACAAGAGCGCCGGCTGGCTGCTCAAAGGGCCTATCAAAAAGCAAATCAGCAAGAGCATTGACTACTACATGGAGTACTACCTCCAATATTTCAAGAGCTCCCTGCAGGAGGAATTCAAGCTCATGGAGCTCGGCCAGGGCTTCTTCGTGCAGGGCGAACTGCCCTTCCTCCAAATCAAAGAGGCCTTCATCACCACCGAAGGCATCCGCCTGTGGATAGACATGCGCGGAGATATGGAGGTCTTCTTCCGGCAGCCAAGCGACGAGGCCAAATGAAATACGCCATCGCTGCCGGACACCCGGGTACCGCGCAGGCTGCCGAGCAGATTCTCCTCGCGGGCGGCAATGCCGTAGATGCAGCCATCGCCGCAGCCTTTGCCTCCTGGGTTGCAGAGCCGCTCATGACCTCTGCCGGCGGCGGGGGCTTTGCGGCTGTTCATCTGCCTTCCGGCAAAAACTTTTTTCTGGATTTTTTCGTGCAGACCCCCCGAAAAAAGCGCCCGCGCGAAGAAGTGCTCATCCGCCCCTTGGAAGTCAACTTTGGCGACACTACCGAGACTTTCTATGTCGGGCCCGGCACCACGGCCGTCCCGGGCTTTATAGACGGCCTCTTTACGTTGCACCAACGCTACGGCCGCATGAGCATGAGGGATTTGGTCGCTCCCGCCTGCCAACTGGCCGCAGAGGGCGTAAAGCTCAATCCTTTCCAAATCTATTGCATCGGCCTCTTGGATGAGATGCTTCGGGAAGACGAAAACAGCCTGCGCCTCTTTTACCGCGACAGTCGCATATTGAGGGAAGAAGACCCTCTTTACATGAGCCGGATCTGCAGTTTTCTCGATGCCCTGGCCCGCGAAGGCCGGGACTTCTTCTACCTCGGCGAACCCGCCCAAAAGCTGGTACAACTCCAGCGGGAAACGGGCGGGCAGATCGAGCTCGAAGACCTGGCGAGCTATCGCAGCATCGTCCGCCGGCCGCTATTTCTCAAGCATCGCGGATTTCACATATACACCTTTCCGCCACCTAACAACGGCGGTTCGCTGCTCGGCCTGTTGCTGCACCGCATGAATGAACTGCCCCCACCCCCGCCTCAATCACACAGCGCCGAACACGCCCTGTGGCTGCTGCGCTGCCTCAACGGCATTGCCGGGCTCAAGCACCATCCCGAACAACTGCTGCACGCCCTGCGTGCCAACTCGCTCTGGGGCAATACCACCCATTTCAGCATCCTCGACCGCGAGGGCATGGCCGTCAGCCTCACCTCTTCCAATGGCGAAGGCTCCGGCACCTTCCTGCCCG
>JALVES010000161.1 GCA_027030635.1 Saprospiraceae bacterium
GCGTAAGCACACGTGGCGGGGGCTCTGTACAAGCAGCAAGCCAGAGCCCGAAGCCGGCAAAAAAAATGGCGAAGCATTGAGCGACTCGCATAAGCAGTGCTTTCTCAGTCTGTCAAAACATTCTTTTTTCGCAACTCGAAATTGCGGCCCAGATACACTTCCCTGACCAACCTGTCGGCAGCCAGCTCTTCGGCAGTGCCGTGCCGGAAGATGCTGCCATCTACCATCAGATAGGCGCGGTCGGTGATGGAGAGCGTCTCCTGTACGTTGTGGTCGGTGATGAAAATGCCTATGTTCTTCTGCTTGAGGCGCAGCACAATTTGCTGGATATCCTCCACGGCAATGGGGTCTATCCCTGCAAAAGGCTCATCGAGAAGGATGAAAGCCGGATCCGTCGCCAGAGCCCTCGCTATCTCCGTGCGCCGGCGCTCGCCTCCGGAAAGGGTATCGCCCTTGCTCTTGCGCACCTTTTCCAGGCTAAACTCCTCAATCAGAGACTCCAGCTTTTCTTTCTGCTCCTGCCTGCTCAAATCCGTCATTTCCAGCACGGCCCTGATGTTATCTTCCACACTCAGCTTGCGAAAAACCGAAGGTTCCTGGGGCAAATAGCCTATGCCTTTGCGCGCACGCTTGTACATGGGCAGAGAGGTGATGTCATCTCCATCCAAAAAAACCTGCCCCTCATCCGGACGGATGAAGCCCACCACCATGTAAAAAGTCGTCGTCTTGCCGGCTCCGTTTGGCCCCAGCAGACCCACGATGTCGCCCTGCTCCACTTCAAAAGATACCCCACGGACGACCTTGCGGCGACCGTAATACTTGACCAGATTTTCCGTATGCAGAATCATAATCTCGAATCGCCTTCGTCATGCACTTTCTTAGACAAAGAGCCCTCGGGTTTTCCCTGAAAACTAAACATCAGTCGCAACCCGTAATGGTGTAAAACGACATTGGGGTTCTCCAAAGACGGCAAATTGGCACTGGCATTCAGAGCCTTGTCTAAAAAGTCGGCGCTGCTGTCCGTGAAGTAATAAACGTAGTAGGGCACCACAGCAATACCGGATTTCTTGCCAAAGATAAACATCAGGGAGGGGCTTGCGCCAAAATTCCAATCTTTCTCGACCTCATCCCATTCAGGGCGGCCGTCTCCCACGCCATAGACGCGACCATCTACCCGCAGGCGCCCTGCGATACCCTCTAAGCCGAGCACCAGGGCAAAGCGCTTGCTCTTCGCTATCAGATAGCCTATGCCCAGTTTATAATCTATGTTTCTCATGCGCAAAGCACGGCGATAAAACTTGTCGTTACCCGCCGTGTACAAAGCCTTACGCACCTTAGTACCGGCCGAAGTCCCATAAGAAAACAGCCACCTTTTCTTACCTGCCGTAAACTGAAAAGAAAAACCATCGAGATACGTAAAATTGGGCATGGCCTCATCCAAAACGTGAGCGCCGTTGTAGCGGTCTATGACCTCATTGAAACCTCCGAAATCGTAAAAATGGATCCCATATCCATATCCGAGCTGAACGAATTGGGCCTGAAGCGGCAAGATGAGTCCGAAAAAAAACAGTACGGGAAAAAAGCGAGCATTCATAAAGCAGGTATTGGTTTAAAAAAGTTTTTGCTCTAAAAAGAGCAGCAAAAACACAAGCACACTATTGCCAACGCAAAGTAAAGCAAAAAAGTAACATCTCCCTCTCTCCTACTGATAAAAATCAAGATGCCCAATGATGCGAATCATTTAGAACAACCGGAAATACCTGTATGCTTGATTGTAGTGAAAAACTTTAAAACCTTTCAGCCATGTTAGCCTTTGCCTTCACATCCTTTACGAGCACCCAGGTTGTAATGGGTTTGCTTTTAGCTTTGTTCCTCGTCGTAGCCACCATTATCGGCACCAAATACTATCTCCGGAGAATAACCCGCGACCTGGAGAATAACCCCCTGCAAAACCGCAAGAAAAGCAAATACGATGCCGTAGATGTTTTTCACTGGAGTGGCATTTTCTTCAAACTCGGGCTCGCCATCACCCTCTTCCTCACAGCTCTGGCATTTAACTGGACGAGCTGGGAAAAAGAGGTTTACATCCCTGAAAATGCTCTCCGGCTCGATGAGGAAATCGAAGTGGAAACGCCCCGCTCCCAACAGGAAAAACCGCCTCCACCTCCGCCTCCACCACCCACCATCACGGAAGTGCCCAATACCGTAGAAGTGGAAGAAGACGACAACCTCTTCCTGGACCAGTCCATTGATGTGGAAACGGAAATCGTGGATGCGCCCAAAGCCACTCAGGCATCTGCCCCGCCACCACCACCGCCACCACCGCCTGAAGAACCGGAGGAAGCTCCCATCTTCAAAATCGTGGAAGACATGCCCCGCTTTGCAGGCTGCGAAAACGTACACAAAAAAGAAGAGCGCGATCAATGCTCCCAACAAAAATTGTTAGAGTTCATTTACTCCAACATCAAGTACCCCCAATTGGCCAAAGAAACGCGCATTGAGGGCGTGGTCGTAGTGCAATTCGTCGTGGAAAAAGACGGCTCCATCACAGATGTAAAAGTCGTGCGCGACATCGGAGGCGGCTGTGGAGAAGAAGCCATGCGCGTCGTCAAAATGATGCCCAAATGGATTCCGGGCAAACAGCGCGGACGCCCCGTGCGCGTGCTCTTCAATCTGCCGATACGCTTTCAGCTCGTGTGAGAGAAAGAACTGAAAGCGCGTTCACAGGCTGTTTGAAGAAATTCGTAGAAAGCAAATTATTTCAGCGCATCGCCGAGGTGATAACAGGTACGGCATCGGGCTTCGTAAGCCTCTTTGGCGCCCAATTCAACCGTTTCTTCATTTGCCGAAAGGCGAAAAGAATGCGTCGCCAAATTGCCACACTGCTGGCAAATGGCGTGCAATTTCGTGATGTACTCGGCCACGGCCAACAAATCAGGCACCGGGCCAAAAGGCTTACCGCGAAAATCCATGTCCAGGCCCGCAACAATCACACGCCGTCCTTTCAACGCCAGATCTTGTAAAACGCCCACCAAATCCTCACCAAAAAACTGCGCTTCATCAACGCCAATCACATCATAATTGCCCGCCAAAGAAGCCAACTCGGCTGCGTCTTTCACAGGCAATGCCTTCAGCGAATTGGCATCGTGCGAAACCACCCGATCAGTAGCATAACGGTCGTCCAAAGCCGGTTTGAAAATCACCACCTCCTGATTGGCAATCCGGGCGCGGCGCAATCGCCTTAGCAATTCCTCCGTTTTCCCCGAAAACATTGAACCACAGATAACTTCAATCCACCCGCTGCGTTTAAAATGGGGCTCTAAAAACATGGATACCGTTTTTGCTGTTTGTAAAGGCAGGTCTAATCTTGCACAAAATTAGCAATTCCTTACTTTTGTGCAAACAAACACACCCAACTATGAAATTGACCAAGGCTCAGAAAATCCTCAAGAAAATTAACGCTCTGCTGCAAAGCACCGAAAACAACGGCGAAAAGCTTCTCCCTATGGAGCGCGACCTGATGCTCAACTACCTCCGCCAATTGTACGATATCTTCCTCCATGCAGAGGTGAGTTCGGAATCACAGGGCATGCTTTTCAGCTCACCTGCAGAAGAACGCCCGCAAAAAGACAAACCGCTTAGAACAACCACGCCCGAACCCGCTCCGGAAAAAAAGGCAGCAAAACTCAAAGAGAGCCCGAAGCCTGAACCTGAGCCACAGCCTGAGCCCGAACCTGAGCCTCAACCCGAACCCGAGCCCGAGCCACAGCCGGAGCCCCAACCCAAAACCGCAACAACACCTCATAAAGCTCAAAACTCACCAATGAGTGAAGAGCTCCAAGAACTCTTCGAACTGCCCGTTGCCAAAGAGCTCTCCGAAAAGCTCAGCGCCCTGCCCGTCAATGACCTCTCCAAAGCCATGGGGCTGAACGAAAAAATCTTTACCATCAAAGAACTCTTTGGCGATGAGCAGGAACTCTTCAACAAAACCATTGACCAACTCAACAAGCTGTCTTCCTTTGATGAGGCCAAACTCATTCTCACCCAAATAGCTCAGCGCTTCGCCTGGACCGACAAGAAAAAGAAGAAAAAAGCCAAAAACTTCATCAAGCTGGTCAGCCGTCGCTATAAATAAGCAGAGGGAAAATCTCTCTTCAATACTCAAACCATGAAAAAAATCGGAGTCTTTACTTCAGGCGGCGATGCTCCTGGCATGAATGCCTGCATCCGCGCCGTAGTGCGTACTGCCCTTAAAGCCGGACTGGAAGTCTATGGCATTCGACGGGGTTATGCCGGCATGATAGAAGGAGACATCATACCTCTCGACAAATATTCTGTCAGCAACATTCTGCAATTGGGCGGCACCATACTCCGCTCGGCACGCAGCAAGGAATTTCGCACAGAAGAAGGCCGCGCCCGTGCCCGCGCCAAACTGGCCGAACACGGCATCTCGCATCTCGTCGCCATAGGCGGAGACGGCACCTTTGCCGGCGCCCGCACATTCCTCAAAGAGTACCCCGAGCTGTCCATCGTCGGCGTACCCGGTACCATAGACAACGACCTCTTTGGCACGGATTTCACCATTGGCTACGACACCGCCATCAATACCGCCATGCGTGCCATAGACAACATCAAAGATACCGCCAACTCACACGACCGCGTCTTCTTCGTGGAAGTCATGGGGCGCGATGCCGGCTTCATCGCCCTGCGCACAGCCATAGCCACCGGAGCCGAAGCCGTGCTCGTACCCGAAGCCCGCACCGAGATATCCGAACTGGTAGAAACTCTCCGCTGGAATTACCGGCACAAAAAAACATCCAGCATCGTCATCGTGGCAGAAGGAGATGACGAAGGCGGCGCTTTCGACATCGCCAAAAAAGTCAAACAACAAATGCCCGACTGCGAATATCGCGTAACCATCCTGGGCCACATCCAGCGCGGCGGCTCGCCCACCTGCCAGGAACGCGTGCTCGCCACCCAACTCGGCATGGAAGCCGTCAATGCCCTGCTCGACGGCAGCAGCGGCATCATGGTAGGGCAGGTCTGCCAGAAAATCACCTATACACCCCTGGAAAAAGCCATCAAACACCATCATCCTATGGACAAAACCATGCTGAAAATGGTATCTTTACTGGCATGAACAAGCCCGAACCATACCTGCAGCAGCTCAAACGCCCTTTGCAATTTTTACTCCTGCTCTGGATTTTACAACTGCTGCACAGCACGCTCCTCCCCGATATGGGGCAATTCGGCATCTACCCCAGGAAAGTTTGGGGCCTGCGCGGCATCATCATGGCCCCCCTCATCCACGGCAGTTGGCAGCATCTGATTTCCAACTCTGTGCCCTTCCTGATTTTGGCTTTTGCCCTGGTCTCTTTTTATTCACGCGTAGCAGTGAAAGCCTTCCTGATGATCTACCTGCTCACCGGCACAGGCGTATGGATTTTTGCAGGCAGGGCCTTTCACATCGGCCTCAGCGGCGTAGTCTATGGCATGGTAACCTTCATCTTTTGGAGCGGCGCTTTCCGGCGCTCTGCCAAATCCATTGCCCTGGCGCTGGCTATACTCGTGCTCTACAGTGGCTACTTCTATGGGCTGGTACCCAAAGAGGGCATCTCCTGGGAAAGCCACCTCATAGGCGCCTTGGTCGGCATCTTTGTCGCCTTCTGGTTCCGCCAAAACCGCGAACCGGATGAGAGGGAGGAAATTACCTTTGAAGAAGAGGAAAAGAAACCCTTTTTACCTCGGGATATTTTTGACTAAGAGGCAAGCACTACCGCATCTTCCACCCAACCTGTTTGCCCCGAGGAGGTCATGACCTTGTACCAATTCCCTATGCGGTCTAAAATGCGCAGTTCCATGCCGGCGCTCAGCTCTTCGAGCGGCGGGCTGTCAGCATCAGCACCCACGTGCAGACTTGCAGGCTTTAATACGACCAATTCTTCCGGCACAGCCTGCACATGCCATTGCGCCCGCGAAGCGGCCAGACTCAAAAACATCAGAAACAAACCGCCCAAAGTGCGCCACACAACTCCCTTCTCCAATAAGCCCTTCCCCCGGCGGTGCAAAATCAACAAATACAAGCCCGTCAACCAGGCCCATAAAAGCGCAAAAACAGCCCAGACATTTGCCGAAAGGCGCGTATAAAATATCCGCCACCAGCGAAACAACCAAAATTCACGGGGTGGCGAAGACAAATCTAAGCGATTGCGGGCCAACTCCTCCACAACATAAGCATCCTTCAACAGCGGATCTAACCGCTGCGCACGCTTGGCATAAGCCAAAGTGCGGACAGCGTCACCCGTCTGCCAGGCAGCCAGCGACATATCGTAAAACATATCTGCCGAAAATTTTCCCTGCGACATCAACGCTTCCCACATCTCTAATGCCCGCCGGTAATGCCCGCCGGCATAAGCGCTGTCTGCCTGACTCAACAAAACTTTATCGTTTTGAGCAAACAACCCAAGACAAGTAAAGACAGAGAAAAAGAAAAACAACTTCAATCTCATAACCATCTATTTACAAGACAGACAAAACAACCCCAGGCTAAGGCTAATCTAATTTTTTAACAAACAAATCTCCCAACGACAAAGGACGCCGCTCCGCCTGCCAGCGGAAATCGCCGAGACGCAAATTTAAACCCTCCCGCATAGGCAGAACGCTGCCGTCAATTTGTCGCAGAGAATAAATTCTCGAAATCTGCCCGCCTTCAAACAACATCCGCATCTCTGCCGATGTACTCCGGTTAACGCCTATGTAGGCCTTTGATTCATCCTGTATGTAATAAACCGATTCTACATTCCCATTCACGAACAGCTCTCTCGGTTCATTGTTTGAAAAAGAAATGTTCACTTCCCTGCCGCTGATCTGATTAAAAAGCAACAAATCGGTGGAGTTGGCAATCAGAGCGTGCTCCCAAAGGCGAATGCGCGAAACTTTTTTATCAGCCAATTGAATTTCAATGGTATCTCCGCTCAGTTGTGTAGTGTCAAACCACAGCACGGGTTCTTCAAAAAGTCGAAAGAGGGAGTCCCCTTCGTAGTACACCAGCGAATCACAGGCCGCCTGCAAATCGCGCTTGTAAATGCGGACATCTCTGTAGGCATGCAACAAACGGCTGCTATCGCCCGTAAGCGTATCCGCCTTATGGGCAAACAGCGTATCGGCAGACAAAAACAGGCTGTCCTCTTCACTTTCCACAATCAGCAGGGGGCGGCCGTTTTCGCCGCCCGTAGCGAGCAGGTAGTCTTCTTCGCGCAAATACTCCGCCCGCTCGCATTCGATGGTCAGCCCCGCAGAAGTATCCCGCCAGACTACGCCCTCGTCGGCTATGGCCAGGCCGCCTTCTTCGGCATAGCGGGTATGCCCCGCCTCCAAAATCGTCGGCGGCTCGCTGATGATGGAGCGCCCCTCTGTCGAATAAATCTCATGCTTCCGGTCGTACACGATGCGCTCGGCCCGGATGTTACGCCCCTCACCTTCGTAATGCGCTTCGCCCTCTAAGTAAAAAACATCATTCTCCTCATCGTAGCGGATTTGCTCTGCCTCCGCCTGAAGTTCATCGGAGACCACTTTGGCCTCGCCAAGCAACAAGACTTCTCCTTTATGCGCATCATAGCGAATCAGGCGGGCACTTGCCTTCATGTCTTTGTTCAGGTATTGGGGCCTTTCGGCAAATTCGGCCAACTCGTTGGGGATGTCGTAAAAACCGTCTTCGCAATAAATCCGGCTATTCCGCTCTTCCCCCAAACTGATGAGCGTAGGCCCCTCAAAATAAACGGTTTGGCTGCGGGTGTTGAAGCGCAATTCCTCTGCTCTCAACTCAAAGTCGGGGTCCACCACCGTAACGCTGTCGTGAAAGACAGCTTCATCTCTATCTACAAAGTACTCCCCCTTCAGGCTGCGCAATTGAGTAGTGTCATTGGTCAACAAAGCCCAGTGCTTGTAGTAAGCGATCTTGCGCCTCAGGTCGTAGTGCAGGCTGTCGGTGAAGAGCTTCTCTTCATTGTGCTTGAGCACCACATTCCCCCAGAGGTCCGACTTCTTGCTGCGCCCCCCGTAAAAGACACTGTCGGCAAAAACCGCCAGGCTGTCTCCCTGCAAGATGACCACATTGCCCCGGGCCGTAACATCGGTCTGATTCACCACCACAGCCTCCTCACAAAACAAAAAAACGCTATCGTGCTGAATGCGCACATCTCCCTTCAAGAGCTGAATTTCCCTGCCCTCCTCGCGATGGTACTCCAGCTGTCTGGCCCACTCAATCCGCACCTTAGCCCCCTGCTCCACAGGCTGCTGACCAAAGCCCCACAAGGGCAAAAGTGAAAGAATGAAAAGGACTGTGGCAATGCGCATAATTTGCTCAGTTGTAAGGCAAAGATAGAGCTTTCTTTTGCAGCTTCGTACACAAAAACACTAAACGCTAAACACTAAACGCTAAACTCCAAAAGAAATCCCTATCTTTGCCAACGAGATTCAAAAATCCCCGTTTTATGATTCAACGCATACAGACTCTGTTTTTGCTTTTCGCTGCAGTGCTGAACATCATTCTCGTGGCGCTCCCCCTGCCCTTTGCCGAAAGCGGGCAGCCCATTCAGGCTTCGGCCCTCTTTGCTGATGCGCAATACGACGTCTTTGACCAGCCCGCTATGCCGGTGCTTTTTGCCCTCGGAGGCTTGCTGGCTCTCATTGCCATTTTTCTTTTCAAAAAGCGGCCTGTACAAATAAAACTGACGCTTTTTGCCTTTATTGCGACCTTTATCGGATTTGCACTGGCCATTCTCATGGTCTTGCAGGATGGCACGCTTACGGGCGGTTCTTCCGTCTCCATAGATGACAAACCGGGGGCCTTCCTTCCCTTGCTGAGCCTCCTCATGCTGCTCCTCGCCCTGCGCTTCATCCGCAAAGATGAAAAGCTGGTGCGCTCCATGGATCGCCTGCGCTAAAGACACTCCTCAACAACTACCAAATCGGGTTCATGAAAATCCTCATCCTCTGCACGGGCAACTCCTGCCGCAGCCAAATGGCAGAAGGCTTTCTCAAAGCCTTTGACGAACAACTGCAGGTATATTCTGCAGGCACAGAGCCAGGCGAAGAAGTAAACCCCTACGCCATAAAAGTCATGCAGGAGCTGGGCGTTGACCTCAGCCACAACTACCCCAAATCCGTGGATGAGTTCCTCGGGGAAGAATTCGACTACGTCATCACGGTCTGCGATGGCGCCAAAGAGCACTGCCCCGCTTTCACCGGAAAAGTCAGGCACCGCCTGCACATAGGCTTCGAAGACCCCGCAGATGCCCGCGGCACCGAAGAAGAAATCACCAACACCTTCCGGCGCATCCGGGATGAAATCCTGCGCGATTTTTTTGCCTTTTGGCAAAAGTACAAAGAGAGAGAGTAATAAGCATGCGAAGCATGATGCTTATTACTCTTATGATCTTAAGCAAAATTTATGCACGGTTATCCATTTTCCGTTAAGAGGGTCAAAATCTCCATCAGTTGTCACTAGTTTAGCATTGCCACATAAGCTGTTGCCGCAATCCATAAATCATTTTTGCCCATATTTCGTGCGCTCATGTCAAGGGGCTCTCCCTGCAGGCGTCCCTGACTATAAGCATCTATTCTTGCATAGGCTTCCATTAAATTGTCGTCATTTTCGTTAATATCAATGATGTACATTTTGCTTAACAATGCCTTCAGTCTGTTTAATTTTTTTTCACCCCATCCATTCTGAGTTCCCAACGACAAAAGTTCAGCTTTGGTTACAACGGATATAATCACCAGTGCATCGGACTCCCTAAGCCCAAGTTCTCGATCAACATCATCATAAAATTCCCTTTTTCCTCTGATATAAGCTAAACACATATTGGTATCAAGAATAAACCGTTTCATTTTCTCAGCATTTTAACCAGCTCCTCAAAATCTTCATTGCCTGGCCACTTATCCACAATTTCTGAAAGGCGATTACCTCCTTTTTCTCTTATCTGCCGCTGCAGTTGCTCTTCTACGGTTTCTGTTTTTACTTTTTTGGAAAAGTAATCATCCCTGACTCCTGCCTCAAATATGTGGTTAATTTCAACTACATATTCCCCCCCCGGTTTGAAGTGTAAAGTCCCGGCAATAGTAACTTCTTTACCCCAGAATGCAGCTATATCATCAGATGACAAGTCGCCGGACAAAAAACCATCCACGATACCTTCACTCGTCTGGATACGCACTTTGAGTTTACTGTACTTCAATTCCTCCACGATGCCATTCAGGATAGTAGGCTTGGGATTGGGAGTTTCTTCTTCCAGCTCTTTAATCTTGTTGAAATCTTCTTTCGTAATCTTCAGTTCAGGACAGCTCCCTGATTTGAGAAAACAATCACCTCATCATTACTCAAAAATACTTTTTTAAATTGTTTAAGTTCTTTGAGCAATGGCTTGTCCAAAAGCTCATGCTCACTGCCACTCCTGAAAGCATCCTGGAAAGCACTAATGAATAATGAGACAGGGGTCTGCCCCTGCAAATCACGTTGCACCTCTTGACGAAACAGGTCTGCCTGGTAAGGCATTAGAGTTTTTTCGAATTTTTCAGATTCAATAAAGAGGATTGTACTCCCTTTCTTGAGGCCGCTCAAAGAAACTTTCAGCGCACTCTTGAGAGATGTTTTTTTCCTGCCTTTTGTAAGGCTTACTCCTCTAAGGCGAATTTGCAAGGCACCCTCCGAAATTTTCATCATACTTTCAGCCAGCATAGCAAGCCTTTGCAGTTCAATCGTCCCACTTGGCTCAGGCGAATGTTCTATTCTGATCTCATATTTCATGAAAAGCAAAGAATCGTTTAAACAAAGACACCTTAATTAGAAACAAAGATACAACCCTTATTTGATTTTGCAACTTTTCACCAATTTTTCTTGCCTCCCTCCTTATAATCCACAGGCTCCGCCTCAGAAATAATCATGGGGTATTTCTTGCGCACTTCCTTTCGCAAAGCCCGCGGCAGTCTTTTATAGGACTTCCCGTATCGGGCAAGCGCCTCCCTCTCCCAAACTTCGTTATAGGCAGCCAGCAATTCGTTATAGACGGTGAGGTAGGTTTCGTAATTCGTTCCGCGGTCATTCTGCAGAGAGATGACGGCTTTTCCGGGATCTGACGGCAGATCGCTCCGATGTTCGGGATTCGTGATAAACTCCACCGCACGCTCGCGCAACTTCCGCACATCAACCGGCTTTTTCCGCACCAGCAATTGGTTGTCGGCATTGACCAGCACGCTAAATAAATTTCGGGTAGGGATAGGCTCCGATACTGCCTCATCAGTCCAGGGCGGCAACTTGACCAACAGTCCCTGGTCTTCGGCTATGGTCGTAGTTACCAAAAAGAAAATCAGCAACAAAAAAGCAATGTCAGCCATAGAACCGGCATTGATCTCATTCTTCATCCGGTCGCGTGTTCGTACTCTGGGCATGGGAAATGTGTTTCATTAACAAAAACATTTTCCTGTAAGATGCCCAAATGGCCTTGAAGGGGTGTGTGGATGCGTTCCGCGCGAGGATCGAAGGCACTTATACTTTGCCTTTTGCTAATCATTGTCTAAACATAACGACATCTCGATCAGAAAACTTCTTTTTGATTTTTGCAAGCCTCCACCATTCTTTTTGAAAGAAACGCTAAACGCTAAACACTAAACACTAAACGCTAAACGCTAAACACTAAACGCTAAACCCCAAACAAAAAAGCCCCCGCGTTCTCACACAGAGGCTTTTCATTTTTCGCAGAGCTGAAATCAACGCTTATCACCACTTCTCATCACGTCGTTTTGCAGAGTAGTTGATCTTCAACTGGGCGGATTTGCGCAACTCGGTTTTGACGTCTTGCACGATACCCATAGTTACGTCTTTATCCACCTTCAAAGAGGTAGTGATCAACTTGCGCTGTCTCTCCGGCACTTTGGTGCGGAAATTCTCGAGAAAGAGCGGTATGTCATCTACTGTTGCAAACTTATCGCCCAATTGGATACGCGGTTTGGTACCGTAGAGTTTTTTATATTTCTCCACCGGGCGCCCGATGTAAATGTGATTCACCAGGGATTTTTGCTCCAGCTTGGTCAATTCTGTGGCTGAAGGCGTAACCACTTTCACTTTCATCTCGGCATCTCTCAACTTGGTAACCACCATGAAGAAAAACAGCAGCATGAAAATGATATCCGGCAAAGATGCCGTGGATATTTCGGGTTGCGCGTTGCCTTGTTTTTTCTTAAATCTGGCCATCTTTCCTGGGTTTATTTTTCTTCTCCATACTCCGTAGGCTCGGCCTCGGAAATAATCATAGGATAGTCTTTGCGAATGGCTTTGCGCAAGTGCGCGGGCAATTTTTGATAAGGCTTGCCGTAGCGCTTCATCGCTTCATTATTCCATATCTCATTGTAAGCTGCCAACAGCTCGTTATAGACAGTGAGATAGGTATTGTAATTCGTGCCACGGTCATTCTTCAGAGAGATGACGGCTTTCTTCGGGCTTACAGCGAGGTCTTCGCGATGATTGGGGTTGGTGATAAATTCTATGGCACGGCGACGCAAATCGCGCACATCGGCCGGCTCCTTGCGCACCAACAACTGGTTTTTGGCATTG
>JALVES010000162.1 GCA_027030635.1 Saprospiraceae bacterium
TCCGGATTTGGCGAATACGCCGGCTTTGGATGCCATGGCGGCTCATGGCGTTCGGGCGGAGGGCTTGAAGACGGCTTTTCCTTCCAAGACCTTTCCCAATCATTTGACTGTTGTAACGGGGCTTTATCCCGGGCATCACGGCATCATTGCCAATACCATTTACGATGCCGAAAATGATCGCTGGTATCGCCTCAGCAATGGGGCGGTGTCCGATGCTTCCTGGTATCAGGGTGAGCCCGTTTGGGTAACGGCTGAAAAGCAGGGCATTACGACAGCCACCTTCTTTTGGCCCGGCTCCGAAGCGGCTATCGGAGGCGTTCGGCCGACTTACTGGAAGCCTTATGATCACCATTTTCCTTTTGCACAGCGGGTGGAGCAGGTGTTGGCCTGGTTGGATTTGCCGAAAGGCGAAAGACCTCAATTCATCACGCTCTATTTTCACGAGCCCGACGAATCCGGGCATCATCACGGCCCTGCCAGTCCCGAGGCCATCGCTGCTCTGGAAGAGGTGGATGCTCAGTTGGCCGCCCTGCAGCAAGGCCTGGAGGAACGAGGCCTCCGCGATCAGGTAAATCTCATCGTGCTTTCCGACCACGGCATGACGAGCACCAGCCGCGACAGCGTCATCTTTCTCGACGATTACATCAACATGGAGGATGTCATGGTCGTGGACTGGTCGCCCATTCTCGCTCTGCGGCCCAAAGAGGGCAAAGCGTCGGCCGTCTATCAGGCGCTAAAAGGCGCGCATCCGCACATGCATATTTATCGCAAGGGAGAACTTCCGGAGGCTTATCACTACAACGACTACCCGCTGGTGCAGCCCATCATTGGCGTGGCGGATTTGCATTGGAGCATCACCACACGTGCTTATTTTGACAGCCATCCCAACAAGCCTTCGCCGGGGGCGCATGGCTACGATCCGGTCTATTCGGACATGAATGCCATTTTTTATGCACAGGGGCCGGATTTTAAAGAGGGCTATGCTGCTCCTGTAATAGAAAACATCAACCTTTACGAGCTGATGTGTCATTTGCTGCGCATTGAGCCGGCAGAAAATGACGGGAGCTTAGAGGCGGTGCAGGATTTGTTGAGGTGATGTAACATGTATTACAAAGTTTGGCGAAAGCCCGATGTACTTTTGCGTGCAACGGGAAAGCCGGAGTTTCCTGTCCAAATGATCACCCAATAGCTGAGTCATGGAAGATGCTTTGCTGTATGCGCGCTTGCAATTTGCTTTTACCATAAGTTTCCACTACCTGTTTCCCATTTTGACGATGGGGCTGTCGCTGATTATCGTTTTGTACAAGATGCAGTTTTTGTACACGGAAAAAGCGGTCTATAATCAGGCGGCCCGTTTTTGGATGAAGGTGTTCGCCCTGAATTTTGTCATGGGTGTGGTTACGGGCATTCCGATGGAATTTCAGTTTGGTACCAATTGGGCCCGGTTTTCTGAGCTGACGGGCAGTGTGGTGGGGCAGACCCTTGCCATGGAGGGCTTGTTTTCCTTTTTCTTAGAATCTACTTTTCTGGGCTTGTTTTTATATGGTGAGAAGTGGCTGGGCAAGCGTCTGCATTTCATGTCGGCTTTGATGGTGATGCTGGGGTCGTGGTTGAGTGGTTTGTTGATCATAGCCACCAATGCCTGGATGCAACATCCGGTGGGTTATGAGATACTGGAGCATGGGAAGTTTGTTTTGAAAGATTTCCGGGCTCTTTTCGGGAACCCCTGGCTTTGGCCGGTATTTTTGCACAATCAGGCGGCTTCTGTGCTTACATCTTCTTTTGTAGTTGGGGCTGTTGGAGCTTTTTATGCCCTGAGTGGGAAGCGGGAGGCTTACAGCCGCCTTTTTTTGCGCACGGCCGTGGTCTTGGGGGTAATTTCTTCCATAGTGGTTGCTTTTCCCAGCGGTGATTGGGTAGCAAAGCATGTGGCGGTTTATCAACCCGCTACTTTTGCCGGTATGGAAGCGATTTTTGAAACGGAGCAGGGGAGTGAGTTGGTGCTCATCGGTCAGCCCAATATGGCAGAGCGCCGCTTAGACAACAAGCTGGCCATCCCCAAGGTCTTGAGTTTTTTGACCTATCACGAATGGGATTTTCCGATAAAGGGTTTGGATGAGTTTCCGCCTGAGGAGCATCCGACAAACATACCGGGCTTGTATTACGCTTATCACATCATGGTGGGCTTAGGCACGCTTTTCATTGGCCTGATGCTGTGGGGTGTTTTTCTTTATGTCAAGGGGCGTTTGTTGAGTAGTCGTTTTTGGCTTTGGCTTCTGATGTTGATGGCGCCTCTGACCTACATTGCCAACTTGGCCGGTTGGTACACTGCTGAATTGGGCCGGCAACCCTGGCTGGTGTATGGCTTGATGCGAACAGAAGCGGGTGTGTCTCCGGCTGTGTCTGCGGGCAATGTGCTGTTTACTTTTTTGGGATTTGTAGGCTTGTATGTTTTGCTGGGCCTGGTTTTTGCCGTGTTGCTGGGAAAAATCATTTACCAGGGGCCTGAATCTAAAAAGCTGTAGCGATGGAGTTGTTTTGGTTTATAGCTCTTTGTTTGATGCTGATCGTTTACATCCTTTTGGATGGGTTTGACTTTGGTGCGGGAGTGATATACACTTTTTTCACCAGGGATGAATCGGAGCGCAAGCTCATTCACAGGGCGATAGGTCCGTATTGGGATGCCAATGAGGTTTGGCTGATTGCGGCAGGGGGGATTATGTTTATGGCGTTTCCCTTGTTGTATGCTTCGGCTTTTAGCGGCTTTTATTTACCGCTGATGGTTTTGTTGTGGCTGCTCATTTTCAGGGCTTTGGGTTTGGAGCTTCGGCATTTTGTGGATCATCCGCTTTGGCATCAGTTTTGGGATACGGCTTTTGGCGTTGCGAGTTTTTTATTGGCGTTGTTTTATGGTTTGGCCCTGGGCAATGTCGTTCGGGGTGTCAATCTGGGAGGTATGGAAGAGGGGGCAGCGCTGTATGACAGCAACTACTTTTTTTTGCCGCTGTGGAATAATCGCTTCAGCCCTTTGAGCGAGCGTTTGGGCGTGGTAGATTGGTTTACGCTGGAGTTAGGCTTTGTGGCTTTGCTGGCTTTGAGTATTCACGGAGCAGCCTGGATTATTTTAAAGACAGAGGGAGTCCTTGCAGAGCGCTTGCGCAAAAAGATACCCGTATGGGCAGCTGCGCTATTGGCTTTGAGCCTGGCTGCTCTTTTTGTCTGGCAGAGCATACGGCCCGAGGCCTTGCAAAATTATCGGGCGATGCCGGTGTTGTGGGCTTTTCCTTTGCTGATGTTGGCGGGGGGCGTCGGCTTGCTCTTCTCACATCGCCTGCGGGCTGACTGGCAACCTTTTTTCTTCTCCAGTCTTTTTATCGCCGGAGGGCTGATGGCTACAGCTGTTTCCATGTACCCCATGTTGCTGCCGTCTGCCAATGCCTCTCACCCTGACCTGACCGTTTTTAATGCGGGTTTAGACGAGGCCGGCGCTCAAGTCGCCAAGGTTTGGTTTGCCATTGGCATCGTGCTGGTTGTGGGGTATTTTTCTTTTCTGTTTCGTATGTTTCGGGGGAAACTTAGGGGATAGATGTTTACAATGCCTCGGAGAGCAGCATATCCACT